>CAIQOK010000097.1 GCA_903873415.1 uncultured Verrucomicrobiota bacterium
GCTGGTATGAGAGGATCGCACTAATTGGACCTCGGCGAGACGGATGGATTTGGAGTTCATCCCGCAAAGTCTGCCAGCCCCTGCTCACTCCGCATAGATGGGTCTGCCGGGCGGATACAGTGGAATTGGGAAGTGGGAGGGAAGCTGCCTGAATAAGGACGAGTTAAGGGTGCATGTCGCCTTTCAACGACTCAACATGTTCGAGTCACAAGGCGGCGATTTCATTTGATTCTGTGCCGGAATGTGATGATCTGTTTTGACAGCCAGACCTATGAAAACCTGATCGGCCGGGTCAGACCAAATCTCGAGCCGGACGGGCATCTGATCATGGGCCACTCGAAGATCCTCGGTGGGATTCGTCATTCCCTGCAGAATCTGCAACCGACAATTTATCTCAAACCACAGACCCCTAAGTGCCGTCGAATCAAGCTGCAGGCAAGGGAACACCAAGCCTGTCTAACTCAGATTTAAACAGCCCGGACAGGATGCAGAGCTACGCCCGCGGCTGAATCTTCCGAATGTGCGGTTAGACGGCGGTCACAGGGCGGAAACGCGGGAGGTAGCAACGATTCCAGGCCGATAGGTCGTGTTCCATGGCGGCGCTCTATGGTTACCGGTTTCTTTTGACGCGGGACGAATCGCCGGTCTTCGACGAGCTTAAGGTGGCCAAGCCCACGGAACGCTACGTCTAACCCACGCGAGACCGCTTCCTATGGCATCCGCTCCGAAAAAGTGCGATGCGTGGCGGCGCATCAGTGATGATTCCGAGTTTGATGGTGCTGCGCTGGGTAGCCGATTTCCTCAGGCTGTGTTGAGAATCCTTGACCGTGCCGACACCCGTTAGAAACTCGAGAGCAAAATCCCGCTCCTAGGCGTGCAGAATTATAACGGCTAAATAGTAGCAGCGATGACCGCGCAACGCATCCCAGAAAAACCTAAAGATCCTCTCGAATCATCCGAACTAACATCAGGAATAAATTCGGAACTGGTGGTGGCCCTAATCAGGGGGCGGAAGGAAGTGGTCCGCCACATCAAGGGAAATAAGCATTGAGCCCGGCGCAAAAGGCCGAAGGGCTGAAGATGGCGAAGTCTGCCACGATTCGAGACTGGGCTGGTTTGATTTGGCATGGCCGGAAGAACTTCTTTTGTGGCGATGTGGGGAGACTTGACGGGCATAGATAGATCATTAGACGGGTCAGCTGCGCCATGAATGAGGTGCAAACCTTCAGAATGGCTTGTGACAGACAAATGATTAATGGGAAGGATGCATGAACCCATGGGGCAGACTTTCAACATGAGCAGTTGGAGATATGGCAACCGAAATACGTGGCTGTCACAAGGGTATACGCTGGCTGAAATGGTGGTGGCGGTGGCGATTCTGTCGCTGGCATTCGGCGCTATTCTGGTTGCCTACACCCAAGCCACGCGCCGTGCCCAGTGGTCAGGGTATTCCATCGCAGCACAGGCGCTGGCCATCCAGTCGCTAGAGCAGGCCCGTTCTGGAGTCTACGACCCCGCCACCGTCCCGCCGAAAAACGAGTTGGCGACCATGACGAATCTCACGGCCTGGAGCTATAACACAAACACCGCATCAGGCTCAGGCTATTGGGTTGCGAATATTGACATTCCCTACTCGGGGACGAACTACGTTGTCGCCACGAATTATATTAGCGTCAAAACAATTTGGATTGTTCCCAATACCGTGACGGTTCAAATGGTTCGCGTGGACACGGTCTGGCCTTTCAATGGATGGAGACAAAACAGCTTCTATACCAACACCATAGTAAACTACTTCGCTCCGGACAACCCTGAGCAATTATGAGGCCGTTTCCGACAACACGAAAGGCTCCAGGATGGGCGCTGTGGCACGGGAAAGCCGCATTCACTCTGGTTGAGATATTTGTAGCCACGGGAGTATTCAGTCTGGTCGTGATCGGGATGGTCTATGCCCACCTCTTCGGGATGAGGCAGGACGAACTCATTCAGAGTAAACTGGGGGCCAGCGAATCGTCACGGCGCAGCTTCAACCAGTTCATGCAAGACATGCGCATGGCTAAGATCTGGAGGATTGGGAACGTGGCGGCCGGGGTCTTGGGGACAAGTTTTACGACAGTAGCCACAAATTCGCTTCAGGTCGGCAATGCAGTCAAAATCAGCCTGTCGATAGATACAAACTGCTATATTATTTACTACTACAACACAAGCGACGCCAATAACAACAAGCTCTGCCGAATTCACTCAGGAAACTCAAACCCCTCGGTGATCGCATCTAATCTAATCAATACGTTCCTGTTCGCGGCGGAAGATTATCTTGGAAATATCAAGAGCACTCTCTCCTATAAATACGTCGTCCATACCACACTCCAGCTGGAGCAGTTTCAATATCCGCTGACAAAAGTGGGAACGAACTATCTCTATGATTTCTACAAAATTGATTTTCGCGTCACCCCACACTGCCCCGACGGAACATGAAAACAGAAAATAAATCAGGCAAACAAGGTTCAGGTGGCTATGCCCTGCTGATGGTTCTGGCGATGGTAGGCGCTAGCGTTGTCATACTAGCCGCGACCTTGACCCGGACCCTCTCGGAGGCGCGCATCAATGATCGAAACAACCAATCTATCACCGGCGTGAATGCAGCCGAGGCCGCGGTAGAGAAGGTGGTAGCCCAAATGCGCTACGACTTTCTTAACTACGGACTTTCTGGGGTTACCGCACGGCTTAATTCATACACAACCAACTATCCTCTCTCGAGCGAGAATCCCTATTGGGCGAACTATATTTTCAGCGACGCGCAAGGAAATGATAATAAGACTTATGTTCAGTGTATTTCCAACACTGTATTTGCTCCTATGCAGTCCCAGTTTTCAGGTCTATATGCCTACTATCCGGTCTACCGTGTGATTTCCAATGCAAGACTCAAAAACAGCCGATTTGCCCTCACCAACGCGGTGCAGGAGGATATCTCCTTCAACTCAATCCCACTCTTCCAGTTTGCTATTTTCTACAACAGCCTTCTCGAATTCAGCACCTGTGCAACCATGACGGTTAACGGGCGCGTCCACGCCAATGGCGCTGTCTACACGGGATCCACCGCACCTCTCAGCATTAATGGACTACTGACCACGACGGGCACACTGACTCAGCCGGCGTGGGCTGGTGGAACCACGAATTGGGCCTATCCGGGCTCTTTCAACGGTGGAATTACGACAAACGTCGCATTTGTGCTGCTGCCATTGGGAACCAATAGTGTTCATTCGATTATCGATCAACCTCCATCGTACGAATCAGCCACCTCCCCGCTGGGTCAACAGCGCTTGTTCAATCAGGCCCAAGTTGTCCTTCTGGTCACGAATAACTCCGTCAAAGTTCAGATCCAGAGCAGCGTCAATGGACTCGTACCTGGTGCAGACGCTTCTCCAACCGTTCTTACTTATACCAACTTGTCTCCGGACTCGCTTGCAACAAACCTACCTTTTCTTACGTTGCTTTGGGTAACAAACGGATTCTATGACCAGCGTGAAGGCAAAACAAACCTAACCACCCAGATTGATGTTGGAAAATATTCCAGCTGGATTGCAAGCAACACCATGGTATTAGCCAAGTATCCGAAAGGCTCTGGTTGCTATCCCACAATCGTTTATGTGGCAGACAACCGGACCACAAACTCGACCACCATGAATTCAGTGCGGCTTACGAATGGAATTGCCCCGCCTTCGAATGGAGGACTCGGCTTCACCGTAGCCACTCCAAACCCCCTTTATATAATAGGACACTACAACTCGAGCAGCAATGGAATCCCTGTGAATCTCGGCACAACAAACACTTCCGCAGCCCTTCCATGCTCCCTAATGAGTGATTCCCTTACAATACTTTCTTCGTTATGGGTGGATATGAACAGTTCAAAGTCCATCAGCAGCTATCGCGATGCCACCAACACGACCATCAACGCGGCCATCATCACAGGCATTGTTCCTTCGACAGGTCCGGCTCAAACCCAATATAGCGGCGGAGTTCATAATCTTCCCCGACTGCTCGAAAACTGGACCGGAGACACACTGACCCTAAACACTTCAATTGTGAATCTCTATAACAGCCAGGTTGCGACTAAACCTTTTCTCTGGCCTGGAACTTACTACTATGCACCGACTCGCCAATTCAGCTATGACATAAACTTTGCTAATCCAAACCGACAACCCCCTCCCGGCACACCCAATCTTTCGGTCATGCTTCGTTCCAGCTGGGCTACCCCTGGCCCTAATACCGTAAACTACTATGTCACTCCTTAAGCTTGCCCTTCTGCTGTCCAGCCTGACTCTAATACTCGCGGCGAATACTCCCACCCGGGCTGACTACTCCTTGACACCATCCATTACCAACAAGGCTCAAACCCTCGAAATGATCATTCGAAAGGGGGAAATTATAGGAGCCAGGCAGGTGGAACGCGGGTATTTCACCTTGGGCGGCAACCAGTGGGTGTTCATACTACCCGAGGGCTTCCGGCAGGAAAGCTCCTCCCCAGGCAAAATCACCTTGGTCAACCAGGAATACGACTGCTTCCTGACCTTCGGTCCGGCAGACCCCCACGTGGACCAAGGGGGCCTTCTTTCCACCGACGACTGCCGCAGGCGGCTTCTGGAGCGATTCTCCAACTCCGTGGTCATCCATCAGTCCTCCCTCACCGTTGCTACAAATTCCGGACCGGCCTTCGATCTTGAATGGATTGGAGCCGGCGGAACCAGCCAACGCATGCGCGCCGGCTTCGTCTCATCTCCCTCTGGCATGCTTGAGCTCACCATGCTCACTACTTCCGCGAATTTTGCCCGGCGGGAATGCTGCTTCAACCTATTCACCCTCAGCTTCCGCAGCAACCATGAGGCCCCCCCCCAATCTGCGGCTATTCCTGACAACAGCTGAGTCACCCGCTACTCAAAACTATCGCAGTCGTCGGCAGCATCTTCCTCAAATATCCGCCTCCTGTCCTTTGACCCGTATTTTGTCCTTCCCATCCTGTCGACTTGATGCTCTCTCAGACGGCTTCAACCGACCGAATCCTGTTTTTACGGACTGGGTGCAAACGGCGGTTGAAAGCTACGGGGAAGTCATGGGTGTGATTCGGAAGTTGAAAGTCCGGATATTCAGACTTTTTAAAACACGGCTGCGGGCGTTTCAGATGCAGTTGCCGAAGAGATGGCCTCAGAAGAAGTTGTGACCGGAGGGGTTTGAAAGGCTGTGGACTCAGGCTCGGGACCGATTTGAAATTTCAGTCTTGAAACCTCAGCCTCAAGGGTCGAAACACGCTTCGTAAGCTCTTGGAAGCCATTTCTAGAGGAAAAGGTCAGCCACACAAGCCACAGGAACACAATAATGGGCAAAGCAACAATGGGCGGAATGATGAACCCGAGCATAGTTTTTCTTTAAAAGGGCCGACTGGGATGACTGCCTCCAATAGACCATGCAACCCGGATCTGGCAAGGGACAATCGGTCAAGGCCGACCGCAGCAGGGCATAAGGCGTTGGAAAAAAACACTTTCACGCGGCCACCCTAAGGCCAATCCGGCCGGACACCTGAATCGAAAAAATGGCGGCGGCGGCAATCGGGTCGATGATTCGGGCTTCCCGCACCCGGAAAGCTGAGGGGACATTATGAATTGTGCGAAAAAAGTTTTTGCATTTTACGGGGACACTGTTAGATAAGAACGCAGCCGGAAGTTTGCACCGGCCGCAATTTAGTCAGTCTCAACCGTGTTCCGCCTGGGTGCGTCGCTTCCTCACGACCAAATTTGCGGAGAGAGATCGTGTTGGAATGAACATACCAAATCTATTCGCAGCCGCGGCTGCCAAATCCAGCCAACTGGAACTCCTTTACATCTGGGGGCAAGCCACCCCGGAGAGCAAGGGCATTATCTTCTGCCTGCTCATCCTGTCGGTGGTCGCCTGGTTCGTCATGTTCTCAAAAGTGATCCAGATGCGGCGGGGCAGAAAACTCAATGAGTTTTTCGCCTCGGAATTCCAATCGCAGAAGGGCGTCCT
The DNA here is from genome assembly GCA_903873415.1 of uncultured Verrucomicrobiota bacterium. Taxonomy (GTDB): domain Bacteria; phylum Verrucomicrobiota; class Verrucomicrobiia; order Limisphaerales; family CAIQOK01; genus CAIQOK01. The sequence goes on from CAIQOK010000097.1 coordinate 6,034, forward strand.
CGACCTCTTTGACCGCCGTATCCAGGCTGAGGGTTGCCCGCACTTCATGGTTTATCATGCCGGCAGCGTGGAGCTGGACGTGCGGCTGAGGAATCCGGAGGGGGCGCGCAAACGGCTCGTCTCTCTCAAGGGCATTGAACACGTCAAGCGTTCGCTGGAAAACACCGTGGCACAGGAATCCCTCAAGCTGGAATCAGGCTTGATCCTTCTGGCCATCGCAGTGAGCGGCGCGCCTTTTCTCGGCTTGCTGGGCACGGTCTGGGGCGTGATGAGCACCTTCGGGCATATCGCACAAGAGGGTAGCGCCAGCCTAGCCACAATGGCCCCCGGCGTCTCTGCGGCCCTGATCACCACCGTGGCCGGCCTGCTGGTGGCCATCCCCTCCATGTTCGGCTACAACTGGCTGGTGCATAATCTGCGCGTCCAGACAGTGGAGCTGGACAACTTCGCCCAGCAGCTCATCTCCCGAATAGAAACGGAGTTCCTCGATGAATAGCCGGATTGAGGGCCGGTGCCCGGCGACCTTGGACTGACATGCGCCGCTTTTCCCAACGCAACTCGCTGGTCACGTTGAGCGACATCAACATCACCCCTCTGCTCGATCTGGCGTTCGTGCTGCTGATCATCTTCATCATCACCACGCCGCTGTTGGAGAAAGGGTTGGAGCTCAAGCTGCCCAAGGCGGGCGGCCGTGCGGACCCCAAGCTCGACAAGCGGGACATCCGGACCGTGGAAATCGATCCGAAGGGGGCTTACGCCATGAACAAACGCCGCATGCGTCTGGACCAGCTCCTGGCCCAGCTTGTCCAGGACGTCCGATACAATCCCAATCTGGTCATTTATGTGCGGGCCGATGAGAACAGCCGGATGAAAGATTTCGTGGCCTTGATTGATGCCTGCACACACAATGGCATCTCACGCTACTCCATCCGGACCGAGCCGCCGGAACGCCGATGAACCGACTGCAAAAAAAATGTTTCTTCGCCTCGGCAGGATTCCACCTGCTGTTGGGCGGCATTTTACTCATCGGCCCGGCCTTTCTGTCATCCCAACCCAAACCGGAAGATGCGCAGATCATCAATTTCATCCCGCTGGTGACCACGGATGAAAAGGTCAGCGGCGGCGGAAGCCCCAGCGGCGGAAACCCGCCCCCGCGCCAAGCCCCGGACGCCCAGCCACCCAAGCCGCCCCTGGCTGCGGCAGAGCCGGCCAAGCCGGCAAAGGCGGAAGTTCCCGAACCCGAACCGCCAAAAAAGCCCGCGCCCAAGAAACCTGCGGCCAAGGTGATAACCCCACCGGATGAAGACTCCGACTCCTTGGAGGTGGCGAAAAAACCCGTCCACAAAATTGTGGTCAACACCACACCGGTCGTCCGCAAGCCCACCGCCTCCACCACTGCCGCGGCGGACGCCAAGGCCCGGGCCGCGGCTCGGGAAGCGGAGCAGGCCCGGGAATCCGCCGAGCAAAGCAGCCGCATCAGCTCCGCACTGGGCCGCGCCGTCAGCAATATCGAGGGCAGTCTCTCCGGCAGCACAGAGATCAAACTGAAGGGGCCGGGCGGCGGTGGCGTGCCCTATGCCAACTGGCTCTGGGCAGTGAAGAGCCTCTACACCGAGGCTTGGACCGTGCCGGATGGGGTCGCCGACGATTCGGCCAGTGTCACCGCCACAGTGACCATTGCGAGGGACGGGACGGTGGTCTCCGCCCGCATCTCCCGGACATCGGGCAACGCGCTGGTGGACGACTCCGTGCGGGCCGCGCTGAACCGGGTTCGGACGGGGCCGCCCCTGCCGGAAAGCAGCAGTCAGGACCAACGAAGCGTATCCATCAATTTCAACGTCAAATCCAAACGATTATTGGGATGAAAAGCCTCTTTACCATTAGTATGACCAACCGCAGCCTGCCGTCCCGGGGAACGCATGCGGTTCACAAAGTCCTGGGACTTGTGGTGGCCGCTCTGGGCCTGTGCCGGACGGCCCGGGCGCAAATTGATATCACGTCCTATAGCGGTGTCGGCAATGCCCCTCCTGTCTGGGTCGCGCTGAGCGGGTTTACCGGCGAGGCGGCGCAGGTCCTGAAGTTTGACCTTTACGTGCAAGGCTTCGGTTTCACCAACACCGACAACGCCCAGTATCTCCTGAGCGGCAGCAGCAATGGCAATCTCGAAGGCCGGGTCACCGACCGGTTCAGCAAAAACGCCCTGGTGGCCAAAGGCTATTCCGGCGCATCGCTGCGGCGGCAGGCCCACGCTTTTGTGGATGACTTCGTCACGGCGCTCAATCGCAAACCCATCGGCCGCACCAAAATCGCCTTCAAGGCAAAGGCAGGGCGGAACAGCGAGATCTATGTCGCCGACTTCGACGGGCACAGTGGAAGCGCCGTCACGAGCGACGGCACACTGGTCTTCGCACCGTGTTGGATTCCGGGGCGTTTTGCCCTGGTCTATGGCTCCTACAAACTCGGCAATCCGGGCATTTTCTCGCAAGACCTCTCCAGCGGCAGCCGCAAAACCGTCGCCTATTATGGCGGCTCGAGCATCAGCCCGGCAGTGTCGCCCGATGGACGCAAGCTCGTCCTGGTGTTAAGCAAGGACGGCTGGACGGACTTGTATGTGGCGGACGTGAACGGCAACGGTTTGAAGAGGTTGACAAAATCACCGGAAGACGAGTCGTCCCCATGCTGGTCGCCCAATGGGGAGTGGATTTGTTACGCCACCAAGATCAAGGAGCGCCGGGTGCTGTGCAAGATCCCCGCCGGCGGCGGAACCCCGCAACGCATCGCCACCGTCGGCGTGCGCAGCCCCACCGAGCCAGACTGGTCCCCGGACGGAAAATGGATCGCCTTCACGGCGCAGATGGCGGATTTTCAGATTTGCGTAGTGCCCGCAGCGGGTGGGGACGCCACCATCCTGGTTCCGGGGGAGGATCCCTGCTGGTCGCCGAACTCGCGGACACTTATTTTTAATCGTCGCAGCGGTGGGCACCTGTCTTTGCTTGACGTGCCGACGAAACAGGTCAAGGATGTTTCTCGAGTTTCGTCAGGAATCAACTCACAACCCAGTTGGGCGAGATAGCCCTTTCCAGAAAGAACGAACATGAAAGTGACACAGTTGGCAAATTTACTGATGGTGGCTTTGGTCTGCACCTTGGCGGCGGCCGGTTGCAAAAAAAAACCGACCCCTCTGATCAACATTCCAAAGGGGCAGATAGGCAATCCCACAGCGCCCACTGAAACGGGCATCGGCAATGGAAATCCAGCGGGGGGCGGCGGCGGCGTCAAGAGCGATGGGGTGACATCGGCCAACACCGGCGGCGGTGCCGGCACAGGGACCGGTGGAGGCGCGGGAGCCGGAAGCGGTCCCCTCTCCCAGCCCAATCCGGGGGACTTCAGCAACTACACGGCCGACGCCGAGAAATTCAAATCCGAGACGGTTTACTTTGGCTATGACAGCGCCGTGGTGAAAACCCTCGACAAGGCCAAAGCAGCCGCGGTTGCAGAGTTCTGCAAAGCCAACCCGGCCGACGCCATCCGTATCGAGGGTCACTGCGACGAGCGGGGAACCGAAGAATACAACCGCGCCCTCGGCGACAGACGCGCCTTGGCGCTGCGCGAGGCTCTGATCAGTCTGGGTGTTGACGCCAGCAAGGTGATCACGCTGAGTTTCGGGAAGGACCGTCCGGCCAGCGAAGGCCATGACGAAGAGGCCTGGAGCAAGAACCGCCGCGGCGAGTTCATCCTCCTGACCCCGCCGAAATAAATCCCCCGCCTGCTGCCACCCGCGGCAAAAGGTAGTCACCCCCGCCGGCAAAACTGGCGGGTTTTTTTTGCCCGGACAGGATCCGTTTGGCCGGCGGATGCCAGGCTGATGAATTCCAACAGGAAAAGGCGTCGGCAAAATGGCGCGATCACGCCAACGCGGCCAGGAGGGTGTGTTGATGCCTGTTCAAAGGTTTGGGGTGTAGCAAACCCGGGATTTGAGCTCAAGCCGTTCAGGCGGGGCAGGCAATCCACTGTCGGTCTTTTCAGGAACCTTACAAATCGAAACCGCAAATCGGCAGACTTGACGGGAGCGCGGGGCTTCCCTAAGGTTTCCAACTCGCTGGACGGCGGAAAATCGACGTCCTCTCGTTGGCACTGTTTCAACGAATTAACTAACGGAAAGGTTTGCTTGTGAATGTAACGGTAGAAAATTTGGCCCCGTGCAAAAAACTCGTTCGGGTTGAAGTCCCGGCCGCGAAAGTGGACGAAACCTTCAAATCCGTCACTAGGGATTATCAGCGTCAGGCCGCTCTGCCCGGGTTCCGTCCCGGCAAGGCGCCCGAACATCTGGTGCTGCGAAAGTATGAAACCGAGATCCTCGGCGAGGTCAAAAAAAACCTGATTTCCGAATCCTACCGGCAGGCGATGAAGGACCACAACATCGATGTGCTGGGCTATCCCGACGTGGAGGAGGTTCAGTTTGGCCGGGGGCAGGATCTGCAATTCACCGCCACGGTGGAGACGGCACCGGAATTTGAGCTGCCGGATTACAAGGGATTGCCGGCGCGGCGCGAGGCCCGCAGCGTGACCGAAGCGGACATGAACCGCGCGCTGGAAACCCTGCGCCAACGCCAAACGACCTACGAGACAGTGGCCCGACCGGTGCAATCCGGCGAGATCGCCGTGGTCAATTTCACCGGCACCTGCGAAGGCAAGCCGGTCACGGAGCTGGCCCCCACAGCCAAAGGCCTGACGGAACAAAAGAATTTCTGGGTCGAACTGACCCCTCAGTCCTTCATCCCCGGCTTTGCCGACCAGTTGCTGGGCGCCCAAGCCGGAGACCGCCGGACGGTCACGGTGGATTTCGGACCTGATTTTGTGACGCCGCAATTGCAGGGCAAACAGGGCGTGTACGAGGTTGAAGTTGTCGAGGTGAAGGAGAAAATCCTGCCCGCTCTGGACGACGCCTTTGCCAAATCCTACGGCGCCGAAAGTTTTGAAAAGCTGTGCGAAGGCGTGCGGCGCGATCTGGAAAATGAACTGACCTCCACCCAGCACCGCAACATCCGCAACCAACTCATCCGCAGCCTGCTCGACCGCGTCCATTTCGAGCTGCCTGAGGGTGCAGTGGCCCAGGAAACCCGCAACGTGGTGTTGGATATCGTCCGCGAAAACCAGCAGCGCGGCATCTCCCGCGACCTCATTGAAGAGCAGAAGGAACAGATCTACTCCGCCGCCACCAGTGGCGCCAAGGAGCGGGTCAAGGTCTCCTTCCTGATCCGCAAAATCGCCGAGAAGGAAAATATCAAGGTGTCTCAGGACGAAGTCGCCAACCGCATCACTTCCCTGGCCGCCATGTATCAAATCCCCACGGAAAAATTCGTGAAGGATCTGCAAAAGCGCAACGGGGTGGTCGAAATCTACGACCAGCTGGCGAATGAAAAAGTCGTGGCATTCCTTCAGGAACACGCCGCCATAGAAGAGGTTCCCGCCGCGACACCCGCCGCCTGATCCGGATCAAATCGCCTCCAAGGAGGGGTGCGGCTGAGCGATCAGTCAAACCCCTCCCGGACGATCCTCACGACATCAGTCAAGGAACTACAGTCTCCCTTCTGAGACTGCTCCGTCTGCCTCTTGACCCTCACCGCCTTCATTCCTGAAGCTTCGGCACCGCACAGATCCATTTCCAGGCTGTCACCCACGTGTAGAATGTTTTCTGCCGGAAGACCAAAGGCGGCCAGCGCCTGCTGGAATATCCGCGCTGACGGCTTGGCCGCCCCGGCCTCACACGAAATGGTGATCACCTCAAAGCGCCGCGCCAGCCCCAGCCTTTCCAGCAGCCCCCGCAAACGCCCGTCCCAATTGGAAATCACCCCCAGCCGGATCCCCTCGGCCTCCAGTTGATCCAACGTGGATGCCACGTCCTGGAAAATCCGCCAGGCATCGGGCTGTGCAAACCGGTCATAGAGTTGGGGGAAGAAGGATTGACTGGGTGCCACGGCCACCAAACCGAAAAAAACCTCATCCACGATCCGCGCCCAACTGGTGCGCGAATAATCAAACCGGTGCTGGCCACGCCACACCGACTTGAACCGCGCCTCCAGCAACTCCGGGTCAACCCGCCCGGCACCCTGACTTCTTGCCGTCTCGGCATACACCCTGCCCACGCCCGGCCAAGGCTCAATCAGGTCCCACCCACGTCGAATGTCACCGCCCGAATGCGCTGGGACGGATTCATCCTCTCCGCCCCCACTCGTTCAATCCCCGCTCCACCCGCTCCGTCGACGGGACATGTCCGAGCAATTCCAAGGCTTCACCAACGAGATAAAGTGAACCGGTGACAACCACGAGGGGCTCGGAGTCAACCCGGGCCAAGGCATCCGCCAGCCGGTCACAGGCCGTCACCTCAGCGTGTGGATTGGCGAGCCTGCAGACATCGGCCAATTCCCGCTGGGAAACCCGGCGATCACTACACACCGGAACGGGGAAAATGCGGCCGCTCAGCGGGGCCAGACGCCGGCACATCCAGATCCAATCCTTGTCCCCCAGGCAACCCAGCACCAGCACCGGCCGGGTGCCGGGAAAGATCTGCGCGAGGGAGGTTGCCAGAGTCTCCACCCCGGCCGGATTATGGGCGCCGTCGAGGACCATAGTCCGGCCGCCGGGCCGGGAAACCATTTGAAGGCGTCCCGGCCAGCGGACGCCGGCCAGTCCGGCACGGATGTCTTCCGCAGAGACAAAAATCTGGGGCTGAAGAATATCGACCGTGGCGAGAGCCAGGGCGGCATTGACTTTCTGATGCTCTCCAAGAAGCGGGAGCTCACCCCCAGTCCACCGCTCACCGGAAAGTATGTCGGGGATGATCAAAGGACACTTGAGCTGCCGGGCTCTGATGGCAATAACCTCAAGGGATTGGGGATCGCCGGTGGTGGTCAGGGCGGGCACACCGGGCTTGAGGATGCCGGCTTTTTCAACGGCTATTTTTTCAAGCGTATCCCCCAGCCACGCCTGATGGTCGAGGGAGACATTGGTGATAAGGCTGGCCAGCGGCCTGACGATATTCGTGGCATCCAAGCGGCCGCCGAGCCCGGTTTCCCAGACGACCAGATCGCAGTGCTGCTCGGCAAAAAAACGAAGCGCGATGACAGTGACCACCTCGAAAAACGTCGGCCGCCGCTCCAACGGAAAGGATTCCAGCAAAGGCCACACCGCCTCCACCTGCCGTGCCAACTCCTCTTCGGTAATCAACCGTCCACCGACCTGGATGCGTTCCCTGAAGGAAACCAGATGCGGCGAGGTGTAGAGTCCGGTCCGCAGCCCCGCTGCGCGATAAATGCCTTCCAGCATGGCGCAGGTTGACCCTTTGCCATTGGTGCCGGCGACATGAATGAAGCGAAGCAACTCCTGCGGCTGGCCGGAAAGGGCCGCCAATCGAAGGGTGGTATCCAGCCCGAGACTCGCGCCGAAAAGGCGCAGCGAATCCAAGAGTTGAATGGCCTCGGTGTAAGACATCAACCCCTGCCCGGCTAGAGGGGCTTGCGATGGTTCTGCGCGTGCGCCGCCGCAATGAAACCCTTAAAAAGCGGATGGGGCTGATGCGGCTTGCTGTGAAATTCCGGATGGAACTGACTGGCGATGAAGAAAGGGTGATCCTTCAGCTCGATTAACTCCACAAGCTTGCCGTCGGGAGATGTGCCGCTGAAAACAAAGCCAGCTTCCTCGAACCGCTCGCGGTAGGTATTGTTGAATTCATAACGGTGCCGATGGCGCTCACTAATAGCGAATGATCCATAGAGCTGACCGGCCTTGGAACCCACCACCAACTGGCAGGTCTGGGCCCCCAGACGCATTGTGCCGCCCTTCTTGGTCACCCGTTTCTGCTCGTCCAGCATCGCAATGACGGGATGCGGCGTGGCTGGATCAAACTCCGTCGAATGGGCTCTGGCAAGCTTGAGAACATTGCGCGCGAATTCAATCGACGCAATCTGCATCCCAAGGCAAAGGCCCAGATAAGGCAGTTTTTGTTCCCGGGCATATTGCACCGCCCGGATCTTGCCCTCAATCCCCCGCTCCCCGAACCCTCCCGGAACGAGGATCCCGCCCAGACCGGTGAGTTGCTTCTGGGGGCCTTCCTTTTCAATGGCCTCGGAGTCCACCTGCACGATCTCCACCCCGCAATCATTGGCGACTCCGCCATGGATGATGGCTTCATAAACCGATTTATAGGCGTCCTGCAGCCCCATGTACTTGCCGACGACACCGATGCGGACGCGGTGCTGCGGGGCGATGAGTTTGCGAATGATTTCCTGCCAGTGCACCATGTTGGGCGCGGGGGTGTCGAGATGCAGCAGGCGGCAAACCAGCTCGTCCAGCCGCTCCCGCTGCAACATGAGCGGCACTTCGTAAATGGAATGATCCACGTCCTTTTCCTCGATCACAGCTTCCAGAGGCACGTTGCAGAAGAGGGAAATTTTCTGGCGCAACTCCTTGTCCAGCGGCTGTTCGCAGCGGCAGATGAGGGCATGGGGAGTGATACCGATTTCGCGCAGCTTGGCCACGGACTGCTGGGTGGGCTTGGTCTTAAGCTCGCCGGCCGCCTTGATGAACGGCACGTAGGTCACGTGCATGAAAATCGCGTTGTTATACCCCACCTCCAGCGCAAACTCCCGGATGGCCTCCAGAAACGGCAAACCCTCGATGTCCCCAGTCGTGCCGCCGATTTCCGTGATGACCACGTCGGCCTTGCTCTGCGCGGCCAGATTGTGAATCCGGTTCTTGATCTCATCGGTCACGTGGGGGATCACCTGCACTGTCTTGCCGAGATACTTGCCCTCGCGCTCGTTGTTGAGCACGGTCTGATAAACCTGCCCGCTGGTAAGGTTGTTCATCCGGGTCAGCTTCGTGTTCGTAAAGCGCTCGTAATGACCAAGATCCAAATCGGTTTCCGCGCCGTCGTCGAGCACATAAACCTCGCCATGCTGGTAGGGGCTCATGGTGCCGGGATCCACGTTGAGATAGGGATCGAATTTCTGCAGGGTGACCTTGAGCCCGCGGTTCTCAAGCAGCGTGCCCAGTGCAGCGGCTGTCAACCCCTTGCCAAGGGAACTCACCACACCACCAGTGACGAATATGAATTTCATTTCTCGTTCATTATAGCCACAGATTCGCCGCGGATGAAACACTGAAAACGTGTCAGCGGCCATTCTCACCGGAAATTCTTTTTGCCTCGGCGAGGTCGATTCCCCCCTGATACCCGTGTTTTTCAAGCAGATGCAAAATCTATTTCCCTTCGGTGTTTGATCCACGGCTGAGCAAATGCTCCACCCGCCTCACATCTTCCGGCATATCCACGCCAATGCTGTTATAATCCACGTTTACAACGGCGATCTGGATTCCGTTTTCCAGCGCGCGCAGCTGTTCGAGCTTCTCGGCCTCCTCCAGCGGGGACACCGGAAACCCCACCAGACGCAGCAACGTCCCCCGCCGGTAACCGTAAATGCCAAGATGTTTCAAAAAGGGAAAGGCCCCCATCTGCTCGGCCGCCGGAAGGGCCGCCGCTTCGCGCAAATACGGGATCGTCCGCCTTGAAAAATATAACGCCCGGCCCGCCGCGCTCACAACAACCTTCACCACGTTGGGATTATCAAACTCCCCAGGCTCCCGGACCTGCGTCGCGGCGGTCGACATCTCACACTCCTTCAGGGCGGCGGCCACTGCATCCACCACGGCCGGATCCATCAGCGGCTCGTCACCCTGCACATTCATCACCGCATCGCAGTCGAGGCGGGCCGCCACCTCTGCAATCCGGTCCGAACCGCTGGGATGATCGGGCCGGGTCATTTCCACACGGCAAAACCGGCCGGCCACTTCCGCTATTCGCAAATCGTCCGTCGCAACGATCACCTCGGCCAGAGATCGGGCCTGACGGCAGCGCTCGATCACATGCTGGATCAAGGGTCGCCCGGCAATGAGCGCCAGCGGTTTGCCGGGAAACCGAGTGGATCCGAAACGGGCGGGGATGATGCCGAGCACTTTCATTGGGAATTATTTAGCCACAAACAGCCCGGAGATGAAACCTCGAATTGCCGCGAGCTGAAAATCGCCGGCCACTGGTCACCGCTGGACTAATCATGCTCCACTTGGTCGGATAATTCGTTGAGATCATCCGGCCCGGGCGGGAAGTGGAGTGCGAGAAGTTCACCCGCCTTGCAAACGCCCTGCAGCAGCCCTTCGGTGAATTCCGACTTGCGGAAATGCCCGGCCATGGCGGCGGCCAGATCGCGCCAAAAGCCCTCACCGCAGCGGACATGAACCCCTTCATCACCGACCACGGCAAACTTACAGGAGCGCGGCGCGATAAAAATCAGCACCGCATTCCGCTCCCGGGTCTTAGTCATGCCCAACCGAACAAACTGCTCTTGCGCCGCAGCGACCGGATCGATGGTTTTTTTGCGGCTGACAAAAACACGGATTTCGCCGGAGGTCTGCCGTTCGGCCTGACCAATCGCCGCCACTAGTTCGTCGTGTCGAAGTTCTTGGAGAAACTCTTTAACCTTCATGGCTACCAGCTCCCTCCCGCGCCGCCGCCGCCGAAGCTGCCGCCGCCACCGGAAAAACCACCCCCGCCACCCGAAGATCCGCCGCCGCCCCACCCGCCTCCGCCGCCGCTCCAGCCTCCCGACCATCCGGTTCCCCGATAAGATATGCCGCGGCGGGTTTGCCCGAGCGCACGAATGATCACAAAAAGAACAAAGAAAACGAGACCGACAAATGGCATGAGCGCCGGCGGCTTGCCCGCTTTTCCATCCGCCACCGTCCGCCCCGTGCCTTTGTATTCGCCCCGTGTTGCCGCAAGAATCGCCTGCACACCCGCCGTCAGCCCACCCGCAAAATCACCACCCTTGAAATACGGTGCAATCTCATCAGCGACGATCCGTTTGCACAAGACGTCGGGCAGCGCGCCTTCCAGGCCGTAGCCGGTCTGAATGAACATTTTGTGCTCTTGGACAAACACGAACAGGACCGCCCCGTTGTTCTTGGTCTTCAGCCCGACTTTCCAGGCCCGAGCCACGCGCACCGTGTAATCTTCCACAGACGAGTCGGATTGCATCCTAGGAAACACGGCGACCAGCACCTGATCGGAGGTCTTCCGCTCGAAGTCATCCAAGGTCCGATCCAAGGCGTCGGCAGTCGCGGGCGGGATGACCCGGGCATAATCGTTGAAGTGCCGCTGGGGAACGGGGGGAATGACCTCGGCTGCGGACAGGCCCAGCCCTAGGAGCAGAACAAAAATAGTGAAAATCTTCCTCACCGGTCAGGGCTTGGCCGCCGGTGCGCCGCCAAAATTGAAGTCTACCTTCGGCGGCGTGGCGGATCCGGGCGTGGCTGCGAAATACGGCTTGTCGTGAAAGCCCAGAACACCGGCATAAAGCACCGCCGGGAAAGATTTGACCGAGGTGTTGTAGCCGCGGACCGCCTCGTTGAAATCCCGGCGGGCAACGGCAATGCGGTTTTCCGTCCCTTCCAGCTGCGCCTGCAAGTCGCGGAAATTGGCACTCGCCTTCAGGTCAGGGTAGCGCTCCACCACCACCATGAGACGGGAAAGAGCCGAGGACATGGCCCCTTGGGCACGCTCGAACTCGGCCAACTGCGCCGGATCGCTCGGTGCGGAGCGCGGATCCATTTTCACCTGACCCACACTGGCGCGCGCCTGGGTGATGTCGGTGAGGGTGGATTTCTCGAAATTGGCGGCGCCGGAAACTGTGGAAACCAGATTGGGCACCAGATCGGCCCGGCGCTGGTAATCATTCTGCACCTGGGCCCACTTCTCATCCACCGCTTGCGAGCCCTGCACCAGCCGGTTATAGGCACCCGCAGCCAAAACCCCGACGATCAGGATGAAAAGGCCGATCCCCCCGAGTATTCCGCATCCGATGGCAATTTTTTTCATAGAATTTAAGTAGGAATTGCATCTTAGGCGGGGGCCTCGCTGTGAGCAATGACAATACGAGGGAAGAAAAAACGGGCGCCGAGTAACACACGATAATACCCAGCGCCCGGTTTTTGTTCTGACAGGTGCAAACTAGCGGCCCGTCCTTGTTTGGCAAGAGGCAATTGGAATAAAATCTTCGCTCCCCCGGAACCCTTTGATCCACAGCCGGAGTGAGCTTTGAACCCTCCGAACAGGAAGCGAATCCCCCGGTGTTTTCTGGCGCCGATTGCCCCCACTAATCCGGTGATAACTCATTTTAAATAAGATATATAAGGAAAGAAGAACACCCGCATAGCGCCTGGCAGGGATGCTTTTCCGCCGGCTTTTGGTTTTACCGATACCCGCGGGCAATCTCGTGTGGATTCATCCTAAAACCCCGCTTCAGGCAAGGGGAGAATGCCCCGGGATAGTACAGCCGGCGATCGTTGGCCTGAGACCAATTCCCCTTTCCAACCCAAACGGGGTGGACGGTGTGCGAAAGGCTTTTGACGCTTTGAGCAACAGGGAGCTCAAGGTGGACAAATCATTGATTATCAATCAGAAATTCTTAAGGTTCGGAACGGGCAAAAATGGAATTCCCCCTGCTGAAGGCAATGCGTAGAGCCGCCCTTCAAAAACCCTTTGGCCTTTGGCGGTTTCACCTGCCGGATTTAGGATCGACCGGCTTGCTGCGCGACCGCAAAATAGGTCAGGCGCAAACCCTCGAGAGTTAACCCCCGCTCCACCGCGGAAATCTCGGGCAACCGGGCGGCAATGAGCCTGGCATATCCTCCTGTGGCGACAACCGGCAGAGACCTGGTTTTCAACTCCCGCTTCAGCTCGCCGATCAATTCGCGCACCAACCCGCGATAGCCATGCACAGCGCCTACGAGCATGGCCTGCTCTGTGCTTTTGCCGATGGCGCTGCGAATCTCCCGGATCCGGATCCGAGGCAGGAGGGCGGTTTTCTCGTGCAGATAGTCTGTCATTGCCGCCAACCCGGGAGCAATGACTCCGCCGACATAATCGCCCGCTGCATTGACAACATCGAAGGTGACCGCCGTGCCGAAATCCACCACCACCACCGGGGCGCCAAATTGGCGGCGGGCCGCCACGGCGTTGGCCAACCGGTCCGGTCCGATGCTCTCGGGCTTCGGGTAGTCAATACCGATACCGCGGACGGTTTTCGAGTTGAGCTCCACCGGTGTGATTTTCCAGAGACGCCGCAGGGCCAGCCGCACTCGGGGTGTGACACGGGGCACGACACTGCACAGAGCCGCTCCCTCAAGGGCTGCGCCAGCGGTGAACTCCTCCACCGCCACCGGCTTGCCCACGAGCCAGTCGGTTGTGGGAATATCGATCCGCCGCCGCACGCGACGACCGTCGGCCAACCCCAGATGCGTATGCGTATTGCCAATGTCGAGCAGCAGAATCATGCGAAAATGGAGCCGGACTAAAACCCCCTCCCAGCCCGGGGCGGACGAGCCTGATATCTTTCATAAAGCCTCGTGTGCCGGCTGGCCAGACTGACCTCTTCACCGGCAATCCAAAACCTCGTCACCTTCGCCCGGATATCCAGGATGTTGCCGTCGCAAATAAACAGCGTGGCCTCCTTGCCGGCCTCGATAGATCCCACCCGGCTCTGAACCCCAAGCATCCGGGCAGGATAGAGGGTGACCCCCTTGATCGCCTCCTCCTCGGGCAGACCAAACGCGACGGCCTGAGCGGCGAGATACGGGAGATTGCGCGACATGGTGGCACCGAATCCACCACGCCCGGTCGCAAACCCAACACATACTCCGGCCCGATGCAGCACCTCTGGAGCTCTAAACTGGACGTCATAGGCGTCGGTGTCGCCCGGGGGCAAGGTGAAGATGTGTTCATAAAGGACAGGGATTTTGTGGGAGGCCAGCAAGGATGCCGCCCGCCATGCATCTCGCCCTCCGGCTATCACGACCCTGAGATGATTCGTGGCTGCCCAGAGTGCGGCGGCTTGGATCTGCCTCAGCTCGTTGGCGTGGACGACCACGGGCAACTCCCCCTTTAAATAAGGGCGCATGGCCTCCCATGCCGGGATTTTTTCCGAAGCCCGTCCGGCCCGCAAAGCTCCAAAATCCTCAGTCCGGATATAAGCACGTGCGTCGTCAAAGAAATCCTCCAACGAGCGGATTTTATTACGCCGGTCCTGGTCCTGCTCATCGAATGCCTTCCACTTGGCCGGGTTGGCCAGCCGGTCTTTGGGCGTGATGTTCAAGGATTGGTCCGGCCAGAAGATGTGGAGCGCCGCGGGCTTTTTCACGATCATCTGCTCCCAAGTCCATCCAGCCAAAGCCAGCAGCGCCGACTGACCAGCGACAACATCGCCCTCCGGCGAGGGTTCGAAATAGCCGATGCCGTTGGCACGCGCCACCGGCAAGAGTTCAGAATCAGGGTTCACGGCGATCCAAGATTCCACCTCGGGAGTAAACTCGCCGACTTCCGTGGAGTCCTGGGTGGCGCGCACGGCGTCAATCTCCGTCAAGCCCAGAGCGCTGTCGGCCGAGATCAAGCCGGGATACAGGTGGCGGCCTTGGACATCGATCCAAACGGTTCCGGGCGGTATGGCAGGCGGCGGTGTTCCGGCTGATGCCCCGCGAAAAACCAAGGTAATGACGTTGGACTCTACCAGCACCGCGCCGTTGGTGAGAATCCCGTTGGCAACAGTATGCACCAAGGCATTGGTGAACAGGAGTGTGGACGCATCCGCCCGGCCGCCCCCCAAAAGCAAAAGGATGCCCGACCAAAGGGCGGCCATCCAGACGCGGGATTTCAACAGTTCAATTTTCATTGGTCCTCCTGATCCAGACAGTGGCGCTCGCGCCCGTCGAACTCATGCTCCAGCGAGCTGCGGAAGAAGGCCTTGCCGCCATCATTGCCGGCATCATCCGAGCCGCCGGCCAGACGGGCGATCTTTCTTGCCTTGGCGATGAGATCCTTGCGTTCGGCCTGCAGACGAGCCGTGCGACCCGCTTCCAAAGCGCGGTCAAAATACTGCCGCCCGTCAATCCAGGTCTGCAGGCAGACCGTGCCGGAGTCCAGCGGCGACTTGGACCAGACCGCAAAGTCAGCGTCCTTGCCGGGTTCGAGCGAGCCCACGAATGCGTCGATGTGCAGCTGCTTGGCCGGGTTGAGAGTGACGAAATTGAGGGCTTTGGCCTCGGGAGTACCGCCGTATTTTACGGCTTTGGCCGCCTCGAGATAAAGCCGGCGGGCGAGATCGGACGAATCAGAATTGAAGGACACGGTCACCCCGCGCTGGGCCGCGAGACTTCCATTGTAGGGAATCGCGTCATAAACCTCGAACTTGTAGGCCCACCAATCGGAGAAGGTCGACACCCCGGCACCATGCGCCGAAATCTCATCCGCTATTTTGTAGGCTTCCAGACCGTGCTGCAACGTGCCAACCCTCACCCCAAACCCCTCCATCAGCCGGAGCAGCATCAGGATTTCATCCTGACGATAGGAGTGGGAATGGATCAAGCGCCTGCCCTGGATGATTTCACCGATGGCTTCAAGTTCAAGGTCGCGGCGCGGAATCAGGCCGCCAGTCGACCGGTAAGCTTCCCAGTCTTGGAGATAGTGTCGGGCGGCGGTGAAGCGGTTGGCGATAAAGGTCTGCACCCCCATGCGGGTTTGCGGAAAGCGCGATGTGACATGATCGCCCCAGTTGGACTGTTTTGGATTTTCGCCCAACGCGAATTTGATCCCCGCCGGAGCGTTGCTGAAAACCAGATCCTCGGGAGAATTCCCGTCACGGAGTTTGATGACGCAGTTCTGCCCGTCAATCGGATTGGCCGAGCCGTGAAGCAAGTTGGCGGCTGTCACGCCTCCGGCCAGTTGCTGGTGCAAATTGGGCGTCTCCGAATTCACCACATCCCGGATTCGGACCATCGCGGTCGAGGGAAGACTCATTTCATTGACGTTGCCCAGTATGGCGGAGTGGCTGTGACAATCGATAATGCCGGCGGTGATATGCCATCCGGTAGCATCAAGGATCAATGTGTTGGTGGGCGGGGTAGCTGGAGATCCAGCGGCCAGGATTTTACCACCGGCAACGAACAGCTCCGCATTGGTGAGAACGCCCGCCGGCCCGCCCGTCCAGATCGTGGCGTGGCGGATCAAGAGCGCAGGGGGGTTGGTGATCGCTCCGCGGCCTTCCTGGGGCGAGTGCGCGACCCGGATCCGCTGAGCTTCCCGTAAATCGTCCCCCTTTTTATCCTTCTTCATCGGAAGGCCTGCGTTGCTAGCCCCATTCGTGGCCGCCAGACTGACGGTGGCATTGGTCGGCGCGGCCGATGCCGTGCTTTTGGTTGCGGATGCCGGCTTGGAAGGTTCCGGCGGGCAGGCATGAATTTTCCCGTCAATCCACACCGCCCGGACTTTGGATTCCGGATCGAAGTAGCTGCGCCCTTGAACGATCACCAAATTGGCTATCTTGCCCGCCTCGATGCTGCCCAGCTGTTTTTCGACGCCGCACAACCTGGCGGGAACAATGGTCAACCCGGCCAGCGCATCCTCTTCCGATAATCCGCGATCAAGTGCGAGCCTGAGATTTTTCCGGAACTCTTTCTTCTCCCCGAGCCCATAGGTGGTCAATGCCACCTCGAGCTTGAGCTCTCGCAACAGTGCGGGGTTCTCCGGCGCCCAGTCCCAGGTCCTCAGTTGATCGAGCGAAATCTGGTCCCAGTCCGCTTCGTCCGGCAGCTTGGGCAGGGACGGAAAATTCACAGGCACAATGAACGCCGCGCCGCTCACGCGGGCCAGATCGGGCCGGCGCCATTCCTGACCGCAAGAAATGAGGATCAGGTTGAAATCCAGTTCCCGTGCGAGTCGGACCGCCCGGTCGTTCATCAGGGCGCTCCCGGGTTCCACGACAAAAGGCATTCGCTTGCCGGTGGCTGCCGCCAAAGCTGTCAGCCCCGGATCATATTCCGGCCGGCGTCGCGCGGCGGAATGCTTTTCAAAATCGGCCCGGTCCAGTGCGTAATGATCAGCGTCCAAAAACGTCTGCCGCACCGCCGCGATCACCCCCATCAGGGAGGAGGGAAACGAGCCGTCGTCCTGCGGCTCAAAGGCGATATGTTGAAAAACCCCGGGCTTGAGGATCGCTTGGTTGGGGTTCTCCTCGGTCAAGGCAATCAATGCGCTGGTGCCGCGCAAAATACCCCGACAGGGAGCGACCACCGCCGTGGTGAAGCCCTGTTCGCGAAGAGCAGAGAGATTTTTTTCCTTGGGCGAATAATTGTCCGCCACTCTTGCTTCAGGATTGATTTTACCCAGCGCCGACCCCGGCCCGGCCCGGCCCGGGTCGGATCTGTCGCCGGGCGCGCCGAAAAACCGCCAACCACCGGCCGTCAGGCTGCCCCGGCCAATGGGCATCGAGTCTCCCGTGGACACGGGCGGGTTGGTGGAATCCAAAACCAGATAGGATTCGATGAAGCCGGCGTAGACCGTGTTGCTGGTCATGTCCCAGACCCTTGCCCCGGCGGGGATGTCCACATTCGTGCCAACCGCCTCGATCAACCCGTCGCGGATCAAAACGGTTCCCGCTTCAAGAATTTGTCCGGGACGAACGACCACCCGCCCGCCCGCCAGCGCATGAAGGCCTGCGGGGTGCGGACGAAAACCGGGGGGGGCCAGATCTCCAGCTGATGTCCCCATGAGAAATCCGCAGGTCCCTGCCAGCAGCGCAAACAGCAACTTGGGCAGAGGCTGGTGTAACATCGTCATTCTAAGAGGGCAGTGTGGGGATGGGAAGGATGCAAGGCAAGACCTCGGTGCGGGGTTGTTGATGAGGCCAAAGCGCCTAATCTTGGCGCGAACGAGGTTCAAGTTTTTAATCTTTCAAATCTCAAATTTACCTCTCGCCTCCGTGAACAGGGGCAGGCAACGTGGCCCTGCGGCAGATGATGTCTCATCACTGTCCGATTTGAAGCATGTGGCAGCATTCGCAACCCGCTCAGGGTGATCCGGTCGACTGGCTGGGATATTGGCATCCGCTCGCCGACCAACTCGGCTCGGCTAACGGTCTGCTTGCCCTTGGAGAGGTTTCGTGCTCCCTGCGACTGCCGGCCGTTCAGGATCTGGGCGGATTGCGCCGCTTTCTTCTGGAATATCAGAAACACCTGCTGCTGCCCCATGAACTACCGGCAATCCAACGCGCCTTCGACCACACCTGCCGTCGTGAGCTGCGCGAACTGGTCGCCTTGGATTGCGCTCTGGCCCGCGAACCCGCACTGCAGCATTTCACGGAAGCCAGCCGCCGCGCCGGACAGACTCAGTTGTTAAAACTCCGGCCACTCCGGGACGAGCGCGTTCCCCGGCGCTACCGGGAGGCGATCGAACGGGGCGAAGCGAACGGCTGGCATACCTTGGTCTACGGGCTGACTCTGGCGCTTTATTCACTTCCCTTGCGCCAAGGCCTCTTGGGCTTTGGCTTCCAGACCACCCGCGGCTTCATCCACTCGGCCGCACGTCCATTGCGGCTCTCGGAAAACGATTGCCGGGCCCTGGTCGCGGAACTCTGCGCCTCGCTGCCCCAAGCCGTTGAGACTCTTTTGTCTCTCAGGACGGCGGCTTGAAGTGGATCCCATTTCACCCCACCCTCTCCCTCATGGTCAATTCTTCACCGCGCCTGCGGCTTCGCGTCACTTCCACGGCAGAAACCATCCTGCGAGGCGGGCATCCTTGGTTGTTTGCGGACAGCGTCCGGGACCAAAACCGAGTCGGCCAAGCCGGGGAACTGGCCGTGATCTTCGACCGTAACAACCGCTTCCTCGCAGTGGGGCTCTACGACCCCGATTCGCCCATCCGCGTCCGGATCCTCCATTGCGGTCGCCCGCTCACTATTGACGCCTCCTGGCGGGCACAGCGGCTCGAGGACTGCCTCAAGCGCCGGGCCGGTCACTTTAATTCCAGCACCACGGGCTACCGGCTCATCAATGGTGAGAGTGATGGCTGGCCCGGTCTGGTTCTCGATCAATACGGCTCGACTCTTGTCCTTAAAATCTATACGGCGGCTTGGTTGCCGGGACTGGAGGAGTTGACTGATCTGATTGTCTCACGGCTCCATCCGGAACGGATGGTTTTGCGCCTGAGCCGCAACCTTCAGTCAATCGCTGCCACGTCGTTTAAAAGGCGTGACGGTGAAATTCTCCGGGGCTCATCGGTGGAAAGTCCTGTCCCCTTTCTGGAAAACGGCATTGTTTTTGAGGCGGAAGTGGTTCAAGGCCAAAAAACCGGTTTTTTCCTCGATCAACGTGAAAACCGGCGTCATGTGGAATCCCTGGCCGCCGGCCGCCGGGTTCTCAATGCATTCAGCTTCTCCGGAGGATTTTCGCTGTATGCCGCCCGGGGCGGAGCGGTGTCAGCCACCAACCTCGACATTAGCGCCCACGCTCTGGCCGGGGCAAAGCGTAATTTTTTCTTAAACTCGTCTTGCGAAGAGGTAAGCCGCTGCCGTCATGAACCCGTGCAAGGAGACACTTTTGAATGGCTGGAGCGCCATTCGGACCGGAAGTTTGACCTGGTGATTCTCGATCCTCCGTCGTTTGCAAAGCGAGCATCGGAACAATCCGCTGCGCTTCATGCCTACAAACGCCTCGCCTTATTAGGAATCTCCCGTTTGGATGAAGGAGGAATCCTGGTGTCTGCTTCGTGTTCGGCTCACGTTGGTGCAGACAGCTTTTTCGAGGCGGTGCGACTCAGTGCCACTGCTTCAGGTCGCCACTGGAATGAGAAATTAACCACACGCCACGCACCTGATCATCCCGCTTCATTCCGGGAAGCGGAATATTTGAAGGCGATCTATCTGGAATTTTCTTGAAGGGTTAGGTCAGCCTCATCGGCATGACCACGTAGAGAAACGGTCCGTTAATCTTGAGCACACCCGGACTGAGTTCATCAATCAATTCAATAAACACCTCATCGTTGGTCAGTGCCGTCAGCGGATCAATCAGGTATTTGGGATTAAAGGCGATGGCCATTTCCTTGCCCTTGTAATTGATGGCAATGCTTTCGCGGGCCTCTCCCACCTCGGGGGAATTGGCGGTGATGGCGAGGTTGTTGTTGCCAAAAGCCAGTTTGACAGAGTTGGATTTTTCACTGGTGATGATTTCCGCACGGCGCAAGGCGTGTAGAAATTCCTCACGTCCCAGAGCTATCCTTTCCTTAGCCTCGCTGGGGATAACCTGCCGATAATTTGGATAGTTGCCCTCAATGAGTTTTGAAATGATGAGGACAGGAAACCCTTTTTCATCCTTCAACATAAAGGAAGCTTGGTTTTCAGAGTAGCGAATCTCCAAATCCCCCTTGTCTTGGAGGAGCCGGTTGAGTTCGTTCACGGTTTTGGCGGGAACAATGAATTCCCCCTGACTGCTCTCGGAAACCTCCACCTCTTCGTCCACCAAGGCCAGCCTCCGGCCATCGGTGGCAACCAGCGTCATCTTGTGGTCCTTAAGGCTTAAAAAAATCCCGTTTAGCACATAGCGTGACTCATCGTTTGAAATCGCAAACGCCGTCTTTTTCATCATCCCTTTCACCGTGGCTTGGGGAAGGATTACTTTTTTGTCGTCTTTAAATTTCGGCAGCGGAGGGAACTCGTCGGAACTCAGGCCGTTTATTTTATAAAAAGAGGCCCCGGCGCGGATGGAAGAAACATGCTTTTCGTCCACCTCAATTTCAATTTCTGTGGAGGCCAGCTCCCGAATAATGCTGAAGAGCTTTTTCACGGGCACCGTGGTGGCGCCGGACGCATTGACCTTGGCCTCCACCGTGCACGTCACCGTAACGTCCAGATCCGTGGCGGTCAGCTCCAGCCTATCGCCTTCGGCTCGAAGCAACACATTGGAGAGGATGGGCAATGTGGTCCTCGAACTGACTATGTTCTGAACGGCTTGCAGCCCGTTGATCAACTCCTCCTTGGAAATCGTGAAATTCATGGATGCTTAATAATTGGTCTCTTTATGAGAAATCATCTTCTTATTATGGTCTGTGAATAGGGCAAACAACCTTCATTGTCAAGGTCTAGACAAGCACTTGCATCTTTAAGAAGCGGGGAAAACTTCCGGGGACGCGCGCCTAAAAACCCAAACACCCGGTTTTGTTCACACTGTACACAATTCATTCACCAGAAACGGGACACTTATTGGCGGTGTTGTACCCGGCGGACAATCGGTGGCAGAGCGTTCTCAACCAGATCAATATCCGCGTTCGTGGTTTCACGGCCCATCGAAAAACGGATGAGCGAACGCGCAAATCCATCCAGTCCCTTCAAAGCTGCGACAACGTGGGAAGGTTCCAGCGAACCCGATGAGCAGGCCGAGCCGCTTGAAGCGCAGATTCCCTCCAAATCGAGGGCTGCCAAGAGAGATATGCTGTCCGAACCTTCCACCACCCAGGAAACTGTGTTGGTTAAACACCGACTTTTTGAACCCACCAAGTGAACCCCGCCCAAGCCTTTCAAACAGTCGCGCAAGCGGCTGACCAAAGGTGTAAGATGTTCGGATCTGAAAACGGGAGTTTTAACAAATTTCTCAAGCGCTTCGGTAAAGCCGGCAATGGCACAGAGATTTTCTGTTCCTGCCCGCCTTTCGTTTTCATGCCCTCCTCCGAAGAGAAGAGGATCAGGGTGGAGAGGGGAGCGAACAAACAAGGCCCCGGTGCCTTTTGGGCCGTGGAATTTATGGGAGCAGAGTGAAACCAGATCGGCGTTGAACTGCCCGATATGGGTGAAGGGTTCTTTGCCAAACCATTGAACCGCATCGGTATGAAACACCACTCCCCGGTTACGGCACAAAGACCCCAGCTCCGCCACGGGTTGAATCGTTCCAATTTCATTGTTGGCAGCCTGAATGGAAACCAGGACCGTATCGGGGCGCAGCGCATTTTCCAGCGAGTGCACCGTGACCAGTCCATCGGCGTCTACTGGCAGAACAGTCAGATCAAAGGACTCCCTTTTTGCCAGATATTGCAGGCAGTGAAGCACGGCATGATGTTCGACGGCCGAGGTGATCAGGTGCCGGCCTTTGGGCTTTAGCAGGCGGGCTGTTCCCAGAAGGGCAAGATTGATGCTCTCCGTTCCTCCGCTGGTGAAAACGAGTTCACTGGGGAGGCAGGAGAGAACTTGAGCGCTGCGCTCGCGAAATTCGTCCAGAGCAGACCGGGCGCGCCGGCCCAAATGATGGATGCTGGAGGGATTGCCCCAAACCTCGCCTAGAAACGGGAGCATCGCCTCGCGCACGGAATTATCCAGCGGGGTTGTGGCATTATAGTCGAGGTAAACAGTCCGCACCGGGCCATCGTCGCAAAGTGGACCAGTCAGAACCAAGAAATAAACGCATTCAACCTTGTCTGCGCGGGTCGATTGAGCAGAATGAACCGCATGCTACGAGCCGCTGATTTATTTGATCTCTCCCAATGTGAACACGCGGAACTCTTTGAAGACTGCCAATTCGCTTGGGAAGTACTCCGAAAAATCCAGGATTACATCTTGAAACACCCGCGCCAGTATCCCCCCAAGCGATTCCCCGGCGCCCTGATCGGCGACAGGGTTGTTCTTGGCGAAGGAACGGTGGTGGAAGCCGGTGCCATGATCAAAGGGCCGGCTCTGATTGGGAAAAACTGCCAGATTCGCCACAACGCTTATATCCGGGAGAATGTTCTGATCGGCAACGATTGCGTGATAGGGAATTCAAGTGAATTGAAAAACGTTCTTTTGTTTAATGGCGCTCAGGTGCCCCACTTCAATTATCTTGGCGACTCCGTTCTGGGCCACAAGGCGCACGTGGGCGCCGGGGTGATCGCCTCAAATCTCAAGTCCCTGCCGGGCAACGTAAGGGTCGAATGGGATGGCCGGGTTTATGACACCGGCCTGCGCAAATTCGGGGCCCTGATAGGCGACGGCGCCGAGGTTGGCTGCAACACGGTGCTCAATCCCGGAAGCATTCTTGGGCGCGCCGCCGTGATATATCCCGGTGTGAACTGGCGCGGCGTTCTGCCCCCCAATTCCATCGCCAAGAACCGGACCCAACCGGAAGTGGTCGACCGCCGTGCGTCCGCGCCAGCCTAAAAGCCAATCAGGCGGGAATCCGGCAGGACGGATTCCCCGTCCAAAGGCCCATTTGACGCCCCCAATCGCAACCGTAAGACCTTGACCGGATCCGGGATCCGGTTTTTTAAGCCGAGAATTTGAGTGCAATGAAAACAATGGTCAACAGCGGCCGCGGAAAGAAAAAATCAAACGCCGGGATGAAGAAGGTGCGCAAGAAATGATTTCTCTCGTTGAGCACCAGCCCTCAGGGCCGGATTTGGTCGCCCGGGTTACGGAGATTTTTTCTCCGACCGGCATCCTTTCGCGCGCGAAAAACTTCGAGTTCCGTCCGCAGCAGCAGGAGATGGCCGTGGCCGTGGCCCGCTCCCTCGTGAGCGGGAATCATCTCGCCGTCGAGGCCGGCACCGGCGTCGGAAAATCGTTGGCCTACCTTGTTCCGGCCATTCTTTTCGCCTTGGAGCGGAAGAAAAAGGCCGTCATTTCCACCCACACGATCAACTTGCAGGAGCAGTTGACGGAAAAGGACCTGCCCATGCTGGCCGGGGTGCTGGCCAACCTCTCCGACCCGGTGAACTTCCACTACACCATGCTCAAGGGTCGCGCCAACTACCTCTGCACCCGCCGCCTGCAAAAGGCTATGCAGCAGAGCGGCAACCTCTTCACCTCCTCCGAGGCCGAGGAATTGCGGCGCATCTGCGACTGGGCCAAATCCACCCGGGACGGCAGCCTCTCGGATTTCGAGATTGAGCCGGATGCCAAGGTGTGGTCGCAGGTTTGTTCCGAGCGCGGGCTCTGTTCCCCCAAGGTCTGCGGCCACACCTCGGATTTCGCCCGGGATCACGGGCTGTGTTTTTTCCAGCGGGCGCGGCAGCGGATTTTGTCCGCAGACGTTCTGGTGCTCAATCACACGCTGTTTTTCACATTACTGGGCGCCGCCGACGAAGAGCAGGAGGGCGGCATTCTGTTTAAGAACGATTTTGTCATCTTTGACGAGGCGCACACGATGGAGTCGGTGGCTTCGCGGCACATCGGCCTGAGCGTGTCGAGCGGCCAGTTGCGCTACTCCCTGAACCGCTTGTGGAACCCTCGCACCGAGAAGGGGCTCCTGGCCGTTCTGCGCCAAGGCAATGCCGTCAAACTGGTCGCCGACATTCTCGGCGAGGCGGAGCACTTCTTCGGCAATGTGGAGGCTGCGTGCGAGGAGATCCAAGCCGGCATCACGCCCAGATTTTCCGGCGGCGAAAACACCGCCGCCCGGCGCCGCGCCTGGACCGAATTGCGAATCCGCCGTGCCGAATTGGTGGAGGACAACGTCACTCTGCCCATCCAGCGTCTGCGCGAGGCGGTAAGCGAACTCATCAAGCTGAGCGAAGACAAGGACATCGGACAGGAATTGGTCGAGTGCAACCGGCGCTTGGCGGAGTTGAGGGACGAGGTGACGGCCTTCTTGGAGCAGAGCCAGCCGGACTACGTCTATTGGGTGGAGCGGGGCGGAAAGGTCCACAAAAACCTCACGCTCAACGCCGCGCCGGTGGATGTGGCGGAATTCCTTCGCCGCCGCCTGTTTGACACAGATACGAGTGTCATTATGACCAGCGCGACGCTGTCCACCTCCGTCAAGGCCGGCCCAAAAACGGCCGGGTCGCAGCGCGGGTTGGGTTATTTCGCGCGTCGCGTCGGTTGCGAGTCGGCCACCATGCTTCAGGTCGGCACTCCCTTTGATTACGAGCGGCAGATGAAGTTGTATGTCACAAAAAAAATCCCCGATCCTCGGGAGGCCGGATACGCCCAGGCACTGGAGCAGTTCATTGAGCACTTCATCCGGCAGACCCACGGCAAGGCTTTTGTGCTCTTCACCAGCTATAAGCTCATGCAGGAAGTCGCCGCGCGGATGCAGCCGTTCTTCAACCAGCTCGGCTTGACGCTTTTTGTGCAGGGAGCAGGCACACCGCGTTCGACCCTGCTGGAGAAATTCAAGGCCGATGTGGATTCAGTGCTCTTTGGCACCGACAGCTTCTGGCAGGGCGTGGATGTGCCCGGGGAGGCGCTCTCCAACGTGATCATCACTCGCTTGCCGTTTGCCGTGCCGGACCATCCTCTTATCGAGGCGCGCATCGAGGCCATTGAGGCCAGGGGAGGCAACGCCTTCGGAGAATTCTCGCTGCCGGAGGCCATCCTGAAATTCCGACAGGGCGTTGGACGCTTGATCCGCACCAGAACCGACACGGGGATGGTGGTGGTGCTGGACAATCGGATTCTGACCAAACAATACGGGCAGGCTTTTCTAGATGCACTGCCGCCGTGCCCCGTTGAAATCGTCTGAGCTTTTGAAACTTGAAACCCCGCCCTTGAAACTTGAAACTGATCCGCACATGAACCGCATCGTCGAAAGATTCGCTTCGCTCCGCAGCGCGCAGAAAAAGGCCTTTGTCGTCTATATCGGCGCAGGGGATCCCCACCTCGACGCCACCCGCCAGCTCGCTCTGGCCTTTGACCGGATCGGGGTGGACGTGCTGGAACTCGGGGTGCCCTTCAGCGACCCGTTGGCAGACGGTTTGGTGAATCAGCTCGCGGCCCAGCGGGGTCTGGAGTCGGGCACCACCCCGCCCCGCCTTCTGGAGACCATCGCTGCCATCCGCACGGAGTCACAGATCCCCATCGTCCTCTATATTTATTTCAACCTGATTCACAAGGTCGGCTTGGCGTCATTCATCGCCGACTGCGCGCGGGCTGGAGTGGACGGGTTGCTCGTGTTGGATTTGCCGCCGGAAGAGAGCGACAACTACGAGGCCCTCATGCAGCAGTCCGGGCTGTGCCATATTTATTTGGTAGCCCCGACGACCCCGGAGGAGAGGATGCTAAAAATCGTCCGGCGCGGGTCCGGTTTTATTTATTACATCTCCCGCGAGGGCGTCACCGGCATGCAGAGTCAAGTCGCCTCAAATCTCGCATCCCAAGTCGCCAAAATCCGGAGCCACACCCTCCTGCCCATCGCCGTCGGCTTTGGCATCTCCAACCCCGATCAGGCCCGCGCGGTCGCCAGTCAGGCCGACGGTTGCGTGGTCGGCAGCGCCGTGGTCCATCAGATCGCCCAGCATGGCAAGTCTCCCGATCTGGTTGCCCGGGTTGCTGCGTTTGTCAAAACCCTGGTCGACGCGGTTAAGTGACCCCTTTGAGTCCATGGGCGTTTCGGGCAGAGTAAACACTGGAAATGAAACCAACACCCGATATCAATGACCGCTTTGTCATCATCATGGCCGGCGGCCGTGGCGAGCGGTTCTGGCCCGTCAGCCGGGAGAAGACCCCCAAGCAGCTTATCAAATTGCTCGGGGTGAAATCCTTCCTTCAGCAGGCCGTCCAGCGTGTGTTGCCGCTCGTCCCCCTCAAGAACATTCTGGTCATCACCAACGCCGCCCAAGCGGCTGCCGTGCGCAAACAACTCCCCCTCTTGCCCAAGGCAAACATCATCGCCGAACCCGTCGGCCGGGACACATGCGCCGCTGTCACCCTTGGAGCTGCCATCGTCGGCGCCCGATCCGCCAAAGGCATCATGGCCGTGCTTCCAGCCGATCATGTGATCGCCTCGGAAAAACCCTTTCAGCAGGTGCTGGCCGATGCTTTTGACATGGCCGCGCGCAGCCCGGTAATCGTCACGATTGGCATCAAGCCCACAGAGCCGGCTACTGGTTATGGGTATATCCAAACCGGTTCCGTGCTGCCGCCGTCCGCCGGCGTGCCGAAGGCCCGGACCATTTTTTTCCAGGCGGAGAAATTCGTCGAGAAACCCGATCTCGACACGGCCCGGGAATACTTGAGCAGCGGGTGTCACCGTTGGAATGCCGGCATGTTTATCTGGTCCTTTGCGACCCTCACCGAAGGGTTACAGAGGCACCAACCTGAGATGTATGCCGCCTGCCAGCGCTGGTGCAAAGCGGCCAGCCAGCCCGCAAAGCTCGCCCGGATTTTGACCCGGGAATACCCCGCGATCAAAAAAATATCGATCGACTTTGCCCTCATGGAGCAGGCCCAAAATGTGGTTGTGGCCGACGGAGCCTTCGAGTGGGATGACCTTGGCGCATGGCCGGCGCTGGCCCGGCATCTCAAACCCGACGCCTCGGGCAACTGTGCCGTGGGCGATTTCATCCATGTCGATGCCGCCCGCAACATCGTCTTCGACGCCCGTTCCAAGGCCCGGCGCACCCCCATAGCCCTCGTCGGTCTTTGTGACACTATCATTGTCCAAACGGACGATGCCGTTCTGGTCGCCAACAGGCATCAGGCCCAGCAGATCAAGTACCTTGTCAAGCAACTGGCTCAGAGCCCGAAGTTAAAGCGTCTGGTCTAGCCGCGACCGCCGGGTGCCGGTCAGGGGGACTGACGGAACCGGCTTATCTTGCCGGTCTGGCCCTTTAGCCGCTCCTTAATTTTTTGGAACCCAGTCATGACTGATCCCACGGTGAACATTTTGCCACCCGGCCAGGTGCCGCCGGAACCTGGCCCGGCGTTGCGGGTGCTGCTCGTGGGCCTATCGGCGTCCTTTGTGTCGGTCGTGTCCGAGGCCTTGACTGGCCTAGGAGGCTTCGCCACCGAGTCCTGCGCCCGTGTCAGCCACGCTCTGAATCTGGCACATTCCTTTCAGCCCACTGTGATTCTCTTTGGTCTGTCGACCCAAGGCGTGGTTGAGGACTGGGAGGGATTCAGGCTGTTGCGGGCTGATGCCGCCACCCGCGAGGTGCCGGTCATCGTGGTGGCCGTGAGGTCTTCCGCGAGTCTGCGCCACGGTGCTTTTGCCGGGGGTGCCTGGGATTTCATGGAGGGGCTGCCGGAGGCTTTAGAATTGCGTGCCCGCCTGATGGCTGCTTCAGAAGGCTTTGTCAGAACCCGGCAACTGTTATCAGCGCAGCGGGCATTGGCGGAATTGCAGCAGCAAAGCCGTGCTGCTCAGGCCGCGCTGGAAGAGCGTTTGACCGAAGCCACCCGGACTAAGACGGAATTTTTGGCCAACATCAGCCATGAAATCCGGACCCCGATGAACAGCGTTATCGGCATGACGGCACTGCTCTCCGAAACATCCCTTACCGAGGATCAGCGCGAATATGTGGAAACTACGCGGCGCGGTGCGGATGCCCTTCTGGCCATCCTCAACGACATCCTCGACTTTTCCGAAATCGAGTCGGGCCGGGCCATCCTTGAAAAACAACCGTTCCAGTTGCATGCCTGCATTGAGGAGGCTTTGGAACTGGTGGCGCCTCAGGCCGCTGAAAAAGGGCTGGAACTGGCCTATTTCGTTGATGACGCCATTCCGCATCTTTTGGTGGGCGATGTTCACCGCCTTCGGCAGGTGCTGGTGCACCTCATCGCCAATGCCGTCAAATTCAGCTCTCGCGGCGACATCGTCGTCGAGGTGGTCCCTACCGGACACCATCCGCGGCGGGCGGTGCCCGGGGTGCAACTTGACGCCGAATTACCCGAGTGGCTGCTGCATTTTCAGGTGCGCGATAGCGGCATCGGCATTCCGGCGGATCTGCAACACCGTTTGTTCCGTTCGTTCCAGCAGGTCGACGCTTCCAGCACGCGCCGCTACGGCGGGACCGGTCTCGGGTTGGCGGTTTGTCAGCGGTTGACCGCGTTGATGGGGGGGAAGATCTGGGTGGACAGCGACACCGGCGAGGGGGCGGTGTTTCATTTTAGGATTGTTCTCGGATCGACAGTCAGCGCCGGATCTCCGCCGTGGTTGGAGCGGCAGGATTTTCTGGCCGGCAAACGCGTGGTTGTCGTCGAGCACAGTCAGGCCAACCAGCGGCTCATCCGGCATTGTGCCGAAAGTTGGGGGATGCTGGTGGAATGTGTGACTTCCGGGGAAAGCGCTCTGGGCGCTCGCAACCCCGGGTCTTTCGATCTGGCCATAGTGGATTTGCAAATGCCAGGTCTGGATGCGGTTGCCGTGGCTGATGGTTTGCGTGCCGGTGGCGGATTGCCTCTGCTACTGCTTTCCTCAGTCCGTCCCCGCGGGGAGGATCCGCGGCCGGCCGGGGGCGGGCCCACGATTTTTGTTCCCAAGCCGGTGCGACCGGAACAACTGCTCAAGGCCGTGCTGCGTGCCCTTGCGCCGGCCATCCCGCTCGAGCCGGGTCCGATTCCCGCGGTTTTGACGGGCCCTCCACCTGCCGGGCGATTGCCCCTGCGGATTTTGCTGGGCGAGGATAATCCCATCAACCAGAAGGTGGCGCTGAGTCTTCTGAAAAAACTGGGCTGCCAAGCCGACGTGGCGCGCGACGGACTGGAGGTGCTGCGAGCATTGGAACAAAACATCTATGACATTTTATTTTTGGATGTGCAGATGCCGGAGATGGACGGATTGGAAGCCACCCGGCGGATCTGTCAGCGCTGGCCGCTGGACCGCCGTCCCTGCATCATTGCAATGACCGGAAACGCCCAACACGGGGACCGGGAAAAATGTCTGGCTGCCGGCATGGACGATTATCTTTCCAAACCGGTGCGGCTTTCCGATCTGAGCCGGCTCATTGAATGCTGGGGAGCTGCCCGGCGCAAACGGGCCGGCGCAGCTTTGCCACCAAGCCTCTCCGCGGAGTATGGGCCGGGCAGTTGAAGATGCCTGTTTACGGGGTCCTATTGAACACGCTGTCGAGAATCACTTCCTTTGTTTTCCAGAGCAAAGCCATGGTCAGCGCCAGCGGGAAGAGCACCAGCAGGGTCACCAGCCACAAGCCGGCCTTATCAAGCCAGATCAGGATCCAAGACAGCAGGCTTGGGCGGTTGGCCAGCTGCGCCAAACAAAGGCGCAGTCCGGCCAGCAGCAGCAGCAGCGTCAACAGGCCCCGGTTCAGCACTGTGAATTGCCGGGTTTCATGCCGCAGGGTTTCGTCCGGCAGCATCGCCCCCAGCCGCCGCAGCACCAGATTCACGTTGGACAGGAAAAGGACTGCGGAGACGCTGAGAATGCCCAGGGCGGTGGTGAAGAGAGGTTCCTCCGGCATGCGGCTCCACCAGAAGACGAACGGGCTGAGGCCCAGGTTGATCAGCGCGATGAGTTTGGCCCGGTCGAGCGCCGCCCGCCAGGGGCGCTCCTGTTGCTGAAAGGTGTCCATTTGCCACAGGCCGAAGAGCAGGAGACCGGTGACTGCCAGCGGAGGTAAGATCGAGAAGGCCTGCAGCCAGGCGCTCCGCGCGGCCTGCACACAAACAATCAGAGCCAGGGGCAGCCCCCAAAACAGGGCGGACAATCCGCGCACCAGCCGCCCCAAGGAACGGAGCAGCTCGGGATTGGGTGCGGGTGCGGACATGAGGGTGGATCCGGCGCGGCCGATCAGGACAGCACGGACTTTACAATGCAAGGCGCCTGACCCCCGGAGCAGCGGGGCAGGAAGGAACGGACTGGAATTGGGTTGGGTTTTCGCAAAGAGGAGGATGCGGTTTAGAAGCTCAAGTAGGTGTAATCCTTCAACCCTTTTTCATACTCGTCAAGCAGGCGCATCGCCTCGTTGGGCTTCATCCGGTCCGATTTGATAGCCTCGTCCATCTGGGCCTTCATCTGGCGTTTTAATTCGTTCTCGTCATACTGCACGGCGGAAAGGGACTGGATGATGGTATTGCCCTCGATGATTTCCTCGATGTAATAGCCGGAGGGTTCGTCCGGTTCGAGAAAGACATGGACCTCGTTGACGCGGCCGAACAGGTTGTGCAGGTCTCCCATGATGTCTTGGTAGGCGCCCATGAGGAAGAATCCGATGTGGTAGGGATCCGGTTTGCCGTCGCCGTTGGTATTGAGCTGATGCAGCGGCAAAGTGTCACGCACGTCCCGCAGGTCGATGAATTTGTTGATCTGTCCGTCGGAATCACAGGTGATGTCCACCAAGGTGGCTTCGCGGGTCGGGCGTTCGTTGAGCCGGCTCACCGGCATGATTGGGAAAAGCTGGCCCAACGCCCAGTGGTCGAGGAGCGACTGGAACACCGAGAAATTGCAGAGATACTGATCGCTGAGGCTGTCGGTGAGGCGGCTGATTTCCTCCGGCACATAGGCTTGGCCGCGGTAGCTATGGACCACCTCCTGGCTGATCTCCCAGTAGAGGTTTTCAATTTTCGCTTTGTCCGGCAGATCCATCAGGCCCAAGGTGAACATCTGCTGGGCGTCCTCGCGCCGCTCCTGCGCGTCATGGAACGCCTCCAGCTTGTTTAACTTGGTCAGATTCTTGCGGATGTCCCCCAGCTCCCGCACCAAGGCGTGTTCGTTGTCGCCCACCGGCAATGTCAGGGCCGGCCGGTTTTTCTCGATCGCCCCGAAGACCTCGACAATCAGGACGCTGTGATGGGCCACGATTGCCCGGCCGCTCTCGCTGATCAAGGTCGGATGCGGAACCTTCTCGGCATTGCAGACGTCGGCCACGTAGTAAACGATGTCGTTGGTGTATTCTTGGAGGGTGTAATTGGTCGAGCTGTCGAACGCGGACCGGCTGCCGTCGTAATCCACCCCCAGCCCGCCGCCCACGTCCAGATAATCAAGCTTGAACCCCATCTTGTAGAGTTTGGCGTAGAAGCGGGAGGCTTCCTGGACCGCTTTTTTCACGGTTAAAATATCCGGCACTTGGGAGCCGATGTGGAAGTGCAGCAGCTTGAGGCAGTGGCCGAGATTTTCGGACTGCAGCAGTTGGGTGGCGGCCAGAATCTCCGCTGTGCTCAGGCCGAACTTGGCGTTCTCCCCCCCACTCTCGGCCCATTTGCCCGCGCCCTTGCTTAGCAGCCGCGCCCGGATGCCGATGAGCGGCTCCACGCCAAGCTGCTTGGAAATGGTGACGATCTGGCGCAGTTCCTCGAGCTTCTCGACCACCATGATCACCTTCTTGCCCAGCTTGATCCCCAGGATGGCCATCTTGATGAAGCTGGCGTCCTTGTAGCCGTTGCAGATGATCAGGCTCCCCATCTGGTTCTGCAGGGCCAGCCCCGCAAAGAGCTCCGGCTTGCTTCCCACTTCCAACCCGAAATCAAAGGGTTTGCCCGCGTCCAAAATCTCCTCCACCACTTCGCGCAGCTGGTTGACCTTGATGGGAAACACGCCGCGATACTTGCCCTGATAGTTGTATTCCGCAATCGATGTGCGGAAGGCCGTGTTGATGGCTTCGACGCGATGGCGCAGGATGTCCTGGAAACGGATCAGCAGCGGGAACTTCAATCCGCGCGCCCGGGCTTCGTCGATCACGTCGGTTAGGTCCACCGCCGCTCCCGCCTCTTCCAGCGGCCGGGCAACCACGTGACCCGCCTCGTTGACGTCGAAATATTTCGCGCCCCAGCGTTGGATGTTATACAGGTTGCGGGCGGCCTGGATGTCCCAGGGCTCGTTGGCCTCGGATGGATTGCTCATTTCGTCTGCGTCAAGTGATCGCACTATAAAATGCCGGTCGGGGAATTCAATACGCCGTTTCAACTATTTTCAAATCCTTCGCCCTTTCCACTTCCTCCCGCTTTTGCTTTCATCCCTTTATGCCATCCATTTCCCTGACGGCTCTGACAGAACACTGCGACCAAGTTATGCGCACCGGACAATGCGGCGACTACCCCGGCGCCGTTAACGGACTCCAGGTGGACAATCGCGGCGCAGTCACCCGCATTGCCGCCGCGGTGGATGCCAGCCTGGCAACCGTGCGCCTGGCCATTGAGGCCCGGGCCGATCTGCTGGTTGTCCATCACGGTCTTTTCTGGTCTCCCACCCATCCATGGACGGGACACAAATACGAGCTGATCCGGCTTCTGGTGGAAAACAATCTGGCCGTCTACAGTTCACACCTGCCACTGGATGCGCATCCGGAATTGGGCAACAACGCACGGCTCTGTGGAGCCCTCGGGCTCAAGCGGCTCAAGCCCTTCTTCCCAAGCCACGGCAACCCCATCGGATTTCAGGCCCGGTTGAAAATCTCCCGGGACGAACTGGCCCTCCGCCTTCAGCAGGTCACCGGCGTCAAACCCCTGCTCATCCCCGCCGGCCGCCCCCTCTGCCAGCGCATTGGCGTTGTCACCGGCGGAGCCGGGGCCGATCTGAAGCTGGCCGCTGCGGAGGGCGTGGACACATTCATCACCGGGGAAGGCCCGCATTGGACCTATGCCTTGGCGGAGGAGCTGGGGATGAATGTTTTGTATGGGGGGCATTATGCCACCGAGACTTTTGGCGTGAAGGCGCTGGCCGCCATGCTCTCGGAAAAGTTCCGGCTG
This sequence comes from uncultured Verrucomicrobiota bacterium, assembly GCA_903873415.1. Taxonomy (GTDB): domain Bacteria; phylum Verrucomicrobiota; class Verrucomicrobiia; order Limisphaerales; family CAIQOK01; genus CAIQOK01. The sequence continues at coordinate 39,294 of CAIQOK010000097.1, forward strand.
CCCTGGATGTTCCTTGACCATCCGACCGGCCTTTAATCTTGCCGGCCTATTAAAATCCCGGTTGCCGCGCCTTACGGTGTGCGGTCCCGCAACCGCACCGGTTCGGAATTGATCCAGCCTCGGCCCTTTTCTCCGACTTGGAGATTGAGGGACCGCGGGAGTTCCCGTTTTCCCTGTCGATGCATGCCTCATTGCAGCGGTTGTCCATTACGTAGTGGATCAGTGAGAATGGGGTTTGATTGAGGCGGCAATTTTTCCCCGGAGCGCCTTGTGGCTGTTGCTCCGTGCAAACGATTAGTGTTGAAACTTTTTCCGGATCTGTTGGTGCCCATCCTCAAGGTTATGTTTAATTTCCGGCAATGCTGGGTTTTGGGCTGTTGGCCCAGAGGGATGAATCCCGGAGGTGTTTCCTTTTGCGGGTCGAACAGATGTTTCACAATGCAAATTGAATTTGAAAACAAATTCAGCCAGATAGGCAAGAGGGGGTTGGGAATGATCGGCATGAATTTGCCCGGAGCAATGGAAATCGAGCCGTCACCTTTTGGCCGCAGAAATGGATCATAGGAAGTCCTGCGCGAGGAGCCTGCGGGGCCGGGGTTCCGTGGCGCAGGACCTCAGGAGTGTTCTTTGCGTTTTGTTTGCCGTTCAAGCTTCAACCATTCTGCTTCGCTTCCCCGCGCAGGATTTCGGGCCGCTCCTCACGCCTCCCGGTAGCGCTGGGCGATGGGCATCCGCCGTCCTAAGCCGAAGGCCTTGGTGGTCACCTTGAGCCCGGGCGCCGCCTGCCGGCGCTTGTATTCGCTGGTGTCGATCAGTCGCACCACGCGCCGCACCGTCGAGGTGTCGAAACCCGATTTCACAATTTCCTCCACCGGGCGGCCTTGGACGACGTAGGCGTCGAGAATGGCGTCCAGCACTTCGTAAGGCGGCAGGGAATCCTGATCCGTCTGGTCGGGGCGCAGCTCGGCCGAGGGCGGCTTGGTGAGGGAGGCCGCAGGGATGACCTCCCGATGGCGGTTGATCCAGTGCGAGATCCGGTAGACCATGAGCTTCGGCACGTCGCTGATGACCGAGAGTCCGCCGCACATGTCGCCGTAGAGCGTGCAGTAGCCGACGGCCACCTCGCTTTTGTTCCCGGTGGTCAGGAGCAGTGAACCGAACTTATTCGACATGCCCATCAGGATAACCCCGCGGAGCCGAGCCTGAATGTTTTCTTCGGCGACGTCCTCGGGTCTGCCGTCAAAGACGGTTCGCAGCTGTTCCTTGGCAGCGAGAAAAAGCGGCTGGATAGGCACCACGTCGTAGCGAATGCCTAGGTTTTCCGCCAATGCCCGGGCGTCTTCGAGGCTGCCCGCCGATGAAAACTGGGATGGCAGCGAAACTCCGCGGACGTTTTCCCGGCCCAGTGCCGCCGAGGCAATCACCGCCGTGACGGCCGAGTCGATGCCGCCGCTCAGGCCCAGCAGGGCGGAGTTGAAGCCGCATTTGCGGGCGTAATCCCGCAGGCCGAGCACCAGCGCATTGAACACCTGCTCCTCCTCGGACAGTGTCCGGGCGGTCAGGGCCGGGGCATCGGCCAGATCCACAACGAGGAAATCATCCTCGAACATTTTGCCCTCGGCCACGAGCTGTCCTCTGCAGTTGAACACGAGGCTGGCGCCGTCGAAGATCAGCTCATCGTTGCCGCCGACCAGATTGCAGTAGATGACCGGGCAGCGGGATTTGGCGGCCAGCAGGGCGAGCATTTCGTGGCGGAGTCTGTTTTTACCCAGGTGCCACGGCGAGGCGGATGTGTTGACAATGAGTTTAGCTCCGGAGTCGATGAGATTCCGTGCCGGGTCGTGCGGATAGCGGCGCTCGCTCCAGAATTCCTCGTCGTTCCAGAGGTCCTCGCAAACGGTCAGGCCGAGCAGGATGCCGTTGAATTCCACCGGCGGATTGGCTGAGGCCGGCTCAAAATAGCGGTCCTCATCAAACACGTCGTAAGTCGGCAGGAGCGTTTTGTGGCGGATGGCCAGGATTTTCCCATGCTGCAGGAGGGCCACAGAGTTGGTCACGGCCCGGCCCGGACGTGTTTCGTTCCGGCCCACAAAGCCGATCACCAGTCCAGTCCTGCCGGTGATTCGGGCCAGATTGTCGACTGCGGCCAGATTGCCTGAGACAAAGCCTTCGCGCAGCAGCAGATCCCGCGGGGGATAGCCTGTGACGGCCAGTTCGGGTAGAACGACCAGATCGGCACCGGTTCGGACAGCGTTTTCATAGGCGGCGCGGATCTGAGTTTCGTTGCCGGCCAGGTCGCCCACCGTGGTATTGATTTGCGCCAGCGCAATTTTCATCTCGCGCCAGCCTGACGCATGGCCGGGTTGGATTCAAGATTTTGCGGATACGGCAGGGGCGGCGCGCTGCGCCGTTTGCGCTTGGCGCTTTCAGGCCCCTGTTTTGGGTGTCAGACTGAAATTCCAGGATTGAAGACCCGATGGAGGATGGTGCTGCCGATTGCCAGCGAAGCCGTGGCGGCCGGCGAGGGTGCATTGATGACATGCAATTGGCCCGGTACCTCCACAAAGTCAAAGTCCTCCACCAGTTTTCCATCCGCTGTCATGGCCTGTGCCCGCACTCCTGCGCCGCCGGGCTCGAGATCCTCGGTGCGGATTTCCGGGACGAGTTTTTGAAGGGAGCGGCAGAATTCGCGGCGCGAGATGGAGCGGCGGATTTCATAGCCGCACATGCTGGGATATTTTGCCAGAAAACGCCACAATCCGGGAAAGCTCAGCGACCCCGCCAGATCGCGCAGATTCAGATCCGTCCACTTGTAGCCTTCCCTTGCAAAGGCCAGCACCGCGTTGGGGCCTGCTTCTATCCCACCATGAATCAGCCGGGTGAAATGGACCCCTAAAAAGGGGAATTTCGGGTCCGGCACCGGATAGATCAGGTGTCTTACCAGATGCGCACGCTCGGGCCGCAACTTGTAATATTCACCCCTGAAAGGGATGATCTGCGCGCCGGGTTTCTGGCCTCCCGCCCTCACAAGCCGGTCGGCATGAAGCCCCCCGCAGGTGATCACAAACTTGCCGCGGAACCGGCCCCCGGTGGAGGTTACAATTTGTTGGCCCCCCTCGGGAGCGATGTTCAGCATCCGCGCCCCGAGCCGGATTTCGCCGCCCCGTTGCCGGATCAGGTCCCCCAGTTTTTCGCAGACCGCGGGGTAATCCACGATCCCTTCCTGTGGAACATGGATGGCCGCAAGCCCCGCGGCATGGGGCTCGATTTTGCGGATTTCCGCCGGGTTTAGTCGGCGCAGGCCCTGAAGTCCATTTGCGTTGCCGCGTTCCCAGAGCGTCTCTAGTCGTGGCAGCTCCGCCGGCGTGGTGGCGACGACCACCTTGCCGCACTGCTCGAAGGCGATGCGGTGTTCGCGGCAGAAGGCGATCATCTGTTGGAGTCCGCCGACGCTGAGTTTGGCTTTGGCGGAACCGGGCTTGTAATAGAGTCCGGAGTGCAGGACTCCGCTGTTGTTGCCGGTCTGGTGGGCCGCGAGGCGGTCTTCTTTTTCGAGCAGAAGCAGGCGGCTCTTGGGATGCGCTTCCAGCCAGCGGAATGCCGTGGCCAGTCCCACAATGCCGCCACCCACAATGATCACATCGTAAGTCATACCCGCTTGATTCTTCTGTCCGTCCCGGCCTCAGGAGACGAGAGCCTTCTGCTGTGCAAACCATTCCACCGTCTGGCGCAGGCCTTCCTCCAGTGGCGTCCGCTTCAGTTCACCCATCAAGCCCGTCAGTTTTCGGGTCGAAAGCCGTTTTGATTTCACACCCACATATTTGCTGGTGTCATACTGGATCTTACAGGCGTCGTAGCCGACCAGGCGACAGATTGTTTCAGCATAGGCGCGAATGCTGAATTCCGCGCCGTTGCCGATGTTCACCAGATCGTTGTCGCGCGTCTCAACCAGACTCAGAAGGTCGGCCACGAAGTCGCTGATGAATACCAGCTCGCGTTTCTGGTGGCCGTCGCCCCAGAGCACCACCGGTTCGCCGAGGTTTTTCCCGCGCAGAATCTTGCGGATCAGATCGAAGATGAAATGCATCTGGCGCCCGTCGGTGTGGTAGCCCGGCCCGTAGAGGGTGGAGGGCACGGCGCAGAGGTAGCGCAGCTTGTATTGCTTGTGCAGGGCAAGCAGGCCGGCGTAGAGCATGCGCTTGGTCATCGCGTAGGTGTAGAGGCTCTCGATCGGATCGCCGAGCATGTAGTTCTCCTCCACCAGCTCCGCTTCCGGTGCGTAGGCGCAACTGGTGCCCATGCAGACGAGTTTGGCCTCCGGTTGGCGGGCCTGCCACCAGGCCAGCGTGTTTGTGTTGAGCCGCTGGTTGAGAATCCATTGCTCGCCCGGATGATGCAGGCAAAAATCCCCCGCCTGGGTCCACGCCGCCAGATGGAAGATGCGGTCGAATTTCAGGTGGTTGAACTGGTCCAGCGACTCGGCTCTCGTCAGATCGCAGTTGCGGGAGTTGACCTTCACCAGCTCGTGTCCGCCCCGTTCAAGGGCGTCGCACAGGGCCGTGCCCAAAAAACCGGTGCCGCCGGTGATCAGAATTTTCATTGTGTGATTTCCGTGGGATCCACTGGAAAATAAAACTCCACTCCATTGCGGATCAGCTCCTGGTTGTTGGCCAAGATCTCCTTTTTGAAGTTCCACGCCAGCACGTAGTAGATGTCCGGCAGTTGGGTGAGCTCCTTCTCAATCAGCACCTCCAGATGCTGGCCCGGGGAGAAGAGGCCGCGGCGCAGCTCGTTCTTTTCGACCAGACAGTCCAGATATTTCCGGCCAATCCCGAAATAGTTCAGGAGGGTGTTGCCCTTGACCGGAGCGCCCATGCCGTAGATCCGTTTGCCCCGCTTCTTGGCATCGTCGAGGTAGGTCAGATTCTCCTGTTTCATTTGCAGGATACGCTGCGCAAAGTCGAGATAGGTGGCCAGATCGTTGCTCTTCTCCGCCTCTTCCTGCTCGCGCAGCTTCTGCAGCCGGGCCGAGGGTGCCACCCCTTTGGACTGGTGAGTGATGAACCCGATCATCGACCCGCCGTGGATCGGGGACAGATAGGCGTCGAAGAGCGCCAAGCCGTGGCGGTTGAGCAGAGTCTCGATCGTCTTCAGGTTGTAGTAGAGGAGGTGCTCGTGGTAGATCTGGTCGAAGGCCAGATTGTCCACAATGCGTTTCATGTAGAGAAACTGGACCACAAACACCCCGTCCTCCCGCAGCGCCTCCCGGATCCCGTCCGTCACCGAATGCAGCTCCTCCAGATGGAAGAACACCCCGGCGGCGTTGATGACATGGAATTTGCGGTCCAGCCGGCGAGCCACGTCCAGATTGAAAAAATCATTGAGCGTCGGCACTCCGGCGTCCAGCGCGATCCGCGCCGTGGTCTTGGATGACTCCACACCAAGCGCCTCGTAGCCCAGCGCCTGGAAATGCTTCAGCTGCGTCCCATCGTTTGATCCGATGTCGAGAACCGACTTGCCGGGGGTGTTCTTGAAAAAGCGGTCGTCCACCTCCCTGGCAATGGTCTTGAAATGCTCGCCCAAGGATTTTGTGACGCCCGACAGATAGGTATGGTCGCCGAACATGATTTCCTTGGCGACGGTGTGGTCGAGCTGGGCGGTGGCGCACTGGTGGCAGAAGAGCACGCGCAGAGGGTAAAAAGGTTCTTTGCCGACCTCCTCTTTTTTCAGGAAGTGATTGCACCAAGGCTGGTGCCCCAGATCAATGGCGGGTTCGAGTCGGGTGGAGTTGCAGACGCGGCAGTTCATGGGTCAGGAATAAATGATTTGGGAGCCGGGGGCGTTGAGTTTGACCTGTAGAAGTTGTTGTCCGGCGAAGACCTTTTTCAAGGTGGCATGGGCCCGGGGAGGTGCGAAGAGCAGGAGGAACCCGCCGCCGCCCGCCCCCAGCAGTTTTCCGCCCCAGGCCCCAGCCTTGAGTCCACGTTGGTAAAACTCATCGATCTCGTCCGTGGACACGCCCCCATCAAGGCTGCGCTTGGCTTCCCAAGCGCGGTGCAGCAGTTCTCCGAAGTGGCGCAGCGGACGTCCGGTGGTCAGTAGTTCGTAGCCTTCATAGGCCATGGAGCGCATCCTTTGCAGGGTGGCGTGGTTTTGGCCCACGCGTTTCAATTGTTTGGCCACGACGTCAGCCGCCTTGCGTTTGACCCCTGAAAAGACAATGAACAGGTGCGACTCAAGTTCGCGCTGGCGCGCCGGCGAGAGGGGCACACGGCGGATGACGATGTCCGTCTCGGTCCGGAATTCGATCAGGTTGAACCCGCCCACGGCGGCGAGGGTCTGGTCCTGGCAGCCGACATTGTCCTTGAGCAGGTCGCGTTCGACGTGGATGGCCTCGTAAGCCAGCTCCAGAGGGGTGAGGAATTCTCCCTTGAATGAATGGAGCGCGTGAAGCAGCGAGACGGTGAACGCCGAAGAAGAGCCGAGCCCGGTGAATGCGGGCAGGTCGGCGACATTATGCAGCTCGATGTCGCGCGTCAGGCCGCACAGCTTCAGGCATTCGCGGTAGACGCTGTGTTCGATCTCGTTCACGGTCTTGACGCATTCGGCCTGGCGATAGGAGATACGGATGGAGTAATCGAAGAGGTGGCTCAAAAACGGGCTGGCAGTGACGTAGGAATACTTGTCCACGGCTGTGGCAAGCACCGCACCGCCTTCCTGGCGGAAAAACTCGGGGTAATCCGTGCCGCCGCCGAAAAAGCTGATGCGGACCGGTGCGCGCGAAATAATCATATCTTAGACCCTGAAATCCTAGCAGCTTCCTTTCCGGGATAAAGCACTTTTCAAATGGATACGGTTTTGAGCGGAGCTTTCCGAAGATGCATGTGTGGGAACACTTGCGGATGGAGCAAAATGAAAGGGGCTGAGAGCCTGTCTGAAAAGTCATGATCGTCCAGCAATCAAGCGAGTCTGCGGAGTTGGATTCGTATCATTGCAATATATACCAAAGCCTCTGCGCTGGAGTCCGTGGTCTCGTAATCGCGCACCAGTCGCCGCTGGCAC
>CAIQOK010000098.1 GCA_903873415.1 uncultured Verrucomicrobiota bacterium
TCGGCTCCGCAGTTGGATACCGCCGCACCGGTCATAGCCTCGGCCGGATTTGATCCCGCCCAGATCCAGCCCGGCGAATCGGCAGTTTACCGGGTCACACTTAATGCCTTGCTCACTTCGGTCGCCGGCTTGCCCACCAATCTTGTGTCTTCGTCGGGGGTGAAACTCAAGCGGGGTGCCAGCGGCGAAGTGATGCGGATGGCCGGGAACCGGATGCAGCCCGTCACTGTCTTTAATTATCATGTGTCTCCGTCTGCGGCTGGGGTGCTGGTGGTGCCGGAATTCGAACTGGAAATTTACGGTCGGCCGGTGAAGGTGCCGGCGGCGAGTCTGGAGGTATTATCTCGGGGACAGGCGTCCGCGCCGCAGCGGCGGCTCTGGCTTGAGCTCTCGGCCACGAATGCCTATGTTGGCCAGTCGTTGCGGGCGCGGGTCATTCTTCCGGGCGATGCCGGTGGGGTGCAGGGTGTGGCACAGGTTGAGCTCAAGGGCGAGGGGTTTTTGCTGGATCGCGGCGATGTCCGCCAGAGTATAGCGCCCACCTCGCTGCCTGACGGGCGGCAGGTGCCGGCATTTGTTTATGACGGCCCCATCACCCCCTTTGTCCGCGGCACAACGACACTCTTTGCGCAGGGATTCACCGTTGGCATTCGTTTTGGCGGGCAGATCACCCTCCAAGGTGGTGTCCCGCAGGGCGGGGCTCAGGAATACCTGCTTTTGGAATCCGACCCTGTAACGATTCAGGTCCGCCCCCTGCCGCCGGAGGGGCGATTGCCAGGGTTCAGCGGGGCCATCGGCAGGTTCACCCGGGATGAGCCCAAGCTCTCCACCAATAGCGTCCGGGTGGGGGATCCGTTGAAGCTCACCCTGGTTTTTCATGGTGAAGCGGGTGTGTCGCGCTTGGTGCCGCCCGCGCCGCCGCGTGTCCGCGGCTGGCAATGCTTTGCCGATCCGCCCGGACCGACCGGCGGAAATATTGCCGTTTTCAGCTATACCCTCATAGCCCAGGATCAGGAGCTGAGTGCCACGCCAGAGATCCCCTTTAGCTCCTTCGATCCGGTGGGGGGTGTGTTTGTGGATCTTTCGGTGCCGTCGCTGGCTGTGAAAGTTCTGCCCGGACCGGTTTCGTCTGGCGCCCAGACATGGCAGGCGGATTCGGGGGGTGGAAAAAGGAGCGAGCTCAGTGTGCTGGCCAAAGAGAGCGGGCCTGGCCGCAAGACGCTGCGCCCCTTGCGGTGGCAGCCGGGGTTTATCGGCGCCGAGGCGGGAGTGCTGGCAGCGATTCTGGGGCTTTGGCTCTGGGACCGACGCCGCCGCCATTTGCTGGCACATCCGGAGATTCTGATGCGGCGCCGGGCCATTCGAGCTCTGGGCCGGGCCCGGCGTGCGTTGCGGCGCGCGGTGGAGGCGGGTGATACCGCGTTCTTTGTCGAGAGCGGGGTGGCGGCCATGCGCGTGATTTCCGCTCCGCACTATCCCGCCGAGCCGCAGGCGCTGGTCTGCAGCGACGTGCTGAGACTTCTGGGGCAGGATGAGGCTGGCGGCGAAAGTGCCGGGGTGGCACGCCGGATTTTTGCCGCCGCCGATGCGGCACGGTTCGACACGCGAACCCCTGCTTTGGAGGGGTTGATGGACCTGGCGCCGGGTTTGGACCGGTTACTTGAACAACTGGAGGCCAGACTGTGAAATTCAAACTCTCCAAATCATTTTTCCAGTCCGTCTTTATTCTGGGTGTTTGGCTTTCCATTCCGGTTGTCACACTATCCGCGGCGACCGGAGACGCTCTTTTTGTGCGTGGCACCGAGGCCTACCGGAGCGCCGATTTTATTGGGGCGGCCAAAGCTTTCCGCGACTTGGCGGAAAAGGAACCCTCCGTGGGCGCACTGCAAAATCTGGGCAACGCCGAGTGGCAGCGCGGCCGCACAGGACCGGCCATCCTCGCCTGGGAGCAGGCCCTCTGGCTGGATCCGGCGGTTGGGCCGGTGCGGAACAACCTGATTTATGCCCGCAGCAGGGCTCAGATTGAAGCCCCGGCATTGTCTTGGTATGAGACCGCTTCCACCTGGCTGAGTATCCGTGACTGGACGTGGATGAGCACTCTGAGCCTGTGGTTTGTGGCGGGCATGTGGACCATGCCCGCCGTGCTCCGGCGCGCCAAGGCGGACTGGCATCAGGCTCTGGCGGTGGTGGGTTTGACCTTTTTTCTGCTCACCCTGCCGGCGCATCTGGGCATTTATACCCGGTCCCGGATTGGTTTTGTGCTTCTGCCCAATGTGTCCTTGAGGCTCACGCCGACCCAAGAAGCGCAGGAAGTCATCCGCGTGGGGGCGGGGGATCCCGCCCGTCTGGAAAGGGTTCGAGGCAACTATTGTTATTTGCGCTTCAGCCAAACCGCGGGGTGGGTTGAATCCTCGGAATTCGGTCTGATCTGCCCGCGCTGAGCAGGTTGGCA
>CAIQOK010000099.1 GCA_903873415.1 uncultured Verrucomicrobiota bacterium
CGAGAAATTCCCGCAAGCCGACCCCACGCTTACCACGCAGATGAAAAGCGTCGGCGAAGCCATGGCCATTGGCCGCACGTTCAAGGAAAGCCTGCAAAAATGCCTGCGCTCACTGGAGATTGGCCGCAGCGGCCTGGGCGGCGACGGCAAACCCTGGCGCATCGGCACGGAAGTCTACGGCGACCGCGACATCCTCCCGCGCGACGTCATCAGCCGCAAACTGAGCGTGCCCAACGCCGAACGCATCTTCTTCATCCGCCACGCGCTTCGGGCCGGATTCACCATTGAGGAAATCTTCGGCCTCACCAAAATTGACCGCTGGTTCTTGGTTCAAATAAAAGAGATCGTGGACTTCGAGGAAGATCTGGCGGGGGCAAAGAACTAGAGAGGGTAGCACCGGTTTTTGAATCCTCGGATGGTTTCGCTCAACAAGCGCCAGCTGTCAAAGCCTGACCACATCCAACCGACATAGAAGCCGACTGCGGCTTCGATCGGCTTTCCTTGAGCACTTGCGAACCTCCGAGCGAAACCGGGACATTAGGGCCCGGCACTCAGGTCGACCACCTGTTACACAACTGTCCAGGGTCTCGGGTTTTCGCCGGACAGTGAGTCAAGTCGACAACCCACGTAAGGAGCATGGAGCGCCGGGCAAAACAAAATTCGAAATCATCTTGCCCGGATGATTTCAAAATGAACCGCGTGTATTGCCGGAGTTGCTAACAAAGACAAAACACCTGCGCTGAAGACCCGGATGAAGGGCGTAGGTGAAGCCATGACCATGAGGCGCAATTTCAAAGAAGGACTCTGAAGTAACCTTTGCTGGCCTCGGGGCGCGGCGGTCACGCCGCTTCAACTCCCACCAGTCCACTGCGCCCAAGATCTCTCGAGACCCCCCAGAACTTCGCGTATTGAGGCGGGCTGAAGCCCGCGCTCCGGAACCGCTGGAAGGGGGTGCCTAGTTTGATTCTAAAGAAACACATCGCACTCCCACCCGGCCGAGCTTTTTTGCTCGCGCCGGGTCGGAAGTGAAACACTGCAAGGGATTACTTCAACACCGCCTCATGGAATTCCTTCCAGTCGTCAAGATTATTCAGGTTAACGGCGTCTTTGGACGCGCTGGCGTCATCGGGCAGGCCGTTGGCACTCAGAATCGCCTTGCGCGTGGTATCATCGTGATTGTAGCCAAGGATGGCGGCGTTGAGTTTTTGAATCGAGTCTTTGTCCAGCTTTGTACCGTTCTTTTTGATCCACGCCTCGAATTGGGGATACGTGGGCTTGCTCGACTGGATGAACCCCAGCAGCGCCTCGCGCTGCAGACCCAGGCCATCAATGACCATCTGGTCGTAGCCTTTGCCCGCACCGGGATAGCCCGGGGCCAGCTTTCCGGCGGCCTCAAGCGAAGCCTTGAGCCAAAGCCGCGGCAAATGCAGCACCCCGAGCGGACCGGCAGTGCCTGAACTGATCAGAGGAACGATTGTGTTCATAGTTTTCGTGTGGTTTGTATAATTTTAACAACCCGAAGCTAGGCTGGATTACAAACCGGTCAACGCAAATTTGGCATTTGAACCGGCACCAAGCATGAGTACCAGGCGATACTACTCGCGACGCTTTTCTCCCCGATACAGCAGCTGATTGAGATTGCCTGACGTGCAAATTCTCAGCCCCCTAGCCACTCGACAGGCCTTTTATCAGGCAATCGCCTGCCGGGATGCCTCTTAGCGATCCGCATTATTTCCGGGCGAGAGAAACGGCTTCGCCCACGACTACTCAGGCTGTGACAGAGCGCGTCGGAGTAGCCGACTCCCAACTGAAAGCCATCCAGGCAACCTGCGCCTTGTGCCCTGATTCATCTCACATTGTGACAGGGCGCTCCCCTATACCCTTGCAACCATCTCGCGATGAATGAGGCATCTGGGTTGGATGCAGTATTGCAGCGCAGGCGTGCATTTGGATGTCGCAAGCAGTCGTCGCAGGCGGCACACTGTACTCTGACATGACGCCCTCTGACGCTGTCCGTAAAGCGCCACAATCGATTCTGGATCTAAGCCTGGCAGAGCTGGAGCAGAACTTTGTCAGGTTGGATCTGTCGCCGCTCCATGCGCGGCGCCTCTGGCGACTGCTGCACCGCGACCTGAGCAACGACCCGGCCGCTCAGCAGGATCTCCCCCCGCCGCTCCAGCGCTGGTTAAAAGCACATCTAGGCCCGGAAAAACGTTTCTTCATCGATACGCCGATGGAAACAGCGAATATCTCCAGCACCGACAGATTCACTCGGAAATTTCTACTCCGGCTCGGGGATGGCCAGACGATTGAAACCGTGGTGATGGAATTCAAGGGGCGCCATACGGCCTGCATCAGCACGCAGGCTGGCTGTGCGATGGGCTGCGTCTTCTGTGCCACCGGACAGATGGGGTTTGTACGGCATCTGGGTCCCGGCGAAATCGTCGCCCAAGTCCGGCATGCGCAGCTCGCATTGCGCGCCGCCGGACAGCAGGCTTTGCGCAATTTGGTGCTCATGGGCATGGGCGAACCCTTGCACAACTACGACGCCGTCATGACGGCGCTGGAAACCATCTCCGACACCCGCGGATTGAACATAGGGCCGAGCCGGATCACGATCAGCACCGTGGGCGTGGTGCCGGGAATTCTGAGGATGGCGGCCGAGCAGCGCCCTTATCACCTGGCCGTGAGCCTGCACGGTGCAACGGAGGAGGATCGCTCGGCGCTGGTTCCTGCCAGCCGTCGTTGGCCGCTCAGAGAGCTGATGGCGGCCTGCCGCGTTTACTCTGCCCAAACCGGCCGACGCATCTTTTTCGAGTGGACGCTCATTGCCGGTGCGAACGATTCCCCAGACCAAGGCCGGCGGCTGGCCGCACTGCTCACCGGGCTCGACGCCCACGTGAATCTAATCCCGCTTAATCCGACCGGCGGTTTTGTGGGAATGGCCGCGCAGTGCGACGCGACGAAGGGGTTTCAGAGCGTGCTGCAGGCAGCCGGCATTCCAAGCACACTTAGACAACGCAGGGGCATTGATGTGGCGGCGGGTTGCGGCCAGCTCCGCGCGGAAAAGTCCCGGACCTGACGGTTTATATTCGGCAAACCGATCGGGCTTTCCTCCCGGCGGGCGTGAGCCTGGATAATTTTTCAAGGCTTTGAGACTTACACACGACTGACCGGGCGGAAAACAACGAAGGAGGTGCGCAATGGTTTCACCCCGGGATGTTAACTGGCGTGGAAGGAGTTGAACCTGACGTGCTGCAAAAAGGGAAGGAGCGGGAAATTCGAACAACATCAAGCCCGGCTGCAAAATCGAAACGGAGAGAACGCAGATACAGGTTCGGGCTTCGAGCCCGGGGATTTCCAGACGAAAAAACGGGGGGGGCAACGCGACGCCGGAAACAACATTTCTTAAGCCTGAACCCCGAACTTATAGCGATGTCTCTTACCAAGTTCGGGGTTCGGGCTCGAATCAAACCGCCATGACCAGTGAGGCCACGGCGAAAAAATGGATCAATAACCGCAGGTGAATGAGGCGTCAATCCCGTAGGTATTAGCTGCAATCCGCGAAGTGCGGTCAAACTTGAAGGCAAAGTTGGCATTGCTGAAAGTCGGGATCCCCGGGCCTGAAATGGTCACATGGCTGCCGGTGGCAGGACTGGCGCCAAAACCCGTGTTCCCCGCGAGGATAAACCCCTTGTCAAAGGCGATGTGCACTATCACGTTGCCCCTCATATCGGTCAGGTCGATGGTTCCCGCACCTCCTACGCTCAGTAAGGGCATATTGAGAAAAACCCCCGTCACCACTTTGTTGCGAATAGGGATATTGAGCGTGATCGGCTGCAGGACCGGTCCGTTCCAGCTCCACTGCCCGAGCACCTGCTGGCCAGTCGGGGTCGTATACAAAATGAAGTCCGGGGAAGCCGGACTTGGTGACGGATCGTTAAATGAGGCAACGACTGCGGCATTGGCAGACCAAGAAGTCAGCAAGGCCAAGGTAAGATGTGCGAGGTGTTTCTGGATCATGTGAAGTGATGCGGTTTAATTGCGTCAATGTTTGGTTTGGGACACTGGGTTCATGGGCGGATTGGAGTTCATCCCAACCGGCAATATCGCAGTCTTTGGCATCCTTTGACACAGCGCAAGTAATTTATTTTGAGTTTCTTATATCCCCGGCGGTTGGCCTGGGCCGCGGCCTGCCCTCCCACAAACCCCGGCGGCGGGCGTGATGGGCGTCCAGTGGCTGACCCTGAAGAAAACCCCAATCCGCAGTCCTTTGCGCACGATACGCGCCTCATCCTCCAGGACCTTTGCAGCACAGCTTTCAACGGTAAAGGCGCGGAGCAATCAGTTCCCGCCGAAACAATGATGGAACGGACCGGGTCCAGAACAACAAGGGTGATTTGACGGGTCAAAGTAAAGGCGAAGGGGCCGCAAGGCCGGCCGGAATGGAAACAGGTATTTGGCCAACCCGTTTTATGCATGAGCCGTTTGCCAGCCCATGGGAATCAAGGTTGAAAATTCCGCAATGTAAAAGGACCGCGCAAGAATTTTTCTGTAAATTGGTTGAGCATTTAAACTGAGTGCTGGGCTTGGGTTTTCATGCTGAGGTAAACTTTGCCGGATTCCCACTCCTCGCTGATCTCTGCCAGCAAGGCGGAGACGAGACGCAGGA
>CAIQOK010000100.1 GCA_903873415.1 uncultured Verrucomicrobiota bacterium
GGGCTGGGTGAGTCCGTCACGCACGGCGACCGGCGGAGCCGCGAGCTGTGGTTTGGAGGACCGTCTCCGCCGCTCACCAGCCCACGCGAATACAGGGCGTAGATTTGCCTTTGGTCCAATAAACAGTGGGTTTTGAGGCTTTTTTGCCAAAACGCCCCGCGTTTGTCTCAATGAAAATCTCCCAGAAAATTCCTGAAGAGGCCAAGCACAACGAGCTCCTGACGTCGTTCGCTACAACCGACCCGCTCCATCATCACATCCCAGAACTCTTTTCCAGAATGGGAATATCGCCGGACCCGTCTTGAAGCTGCTCCTGATCCGCATCTGTTTCCGGGATGGCCGAGGACGAGGCGGGGTCGAGTGCGGGTGAGACGAGGACTACGAACTCGCCTTTGAGCGTGCGTTTCCGGGCTAATTCGAGCAACTGTGCCGGCCTGCCGCGGAGGAACTCCTCGAATTTCTTGGTCAATTCTCGCGCCAACACAACCTGCCGTTGTGGAAACACTCCGTTCAGTTCGCCTAGCAGTTTTTCAATCCGATAGGGTGATTCATAGAGCACAAGCGTGCCGTCGAAACCGAGCAGGGACTCCAATTGCCTGCGCCGCTGTCCGGATTTATGCGGGAGAAAGCCGATGAAATGAAACTCGTCTGTGGGCAGCCCGCTGGCCGTGAGTGCGGCCACTAGGGCGCACGCCCCGGGCACCGCCTCGACCCGGAACCCTGCCGTAATGGCGGCCTTGACCACACGCTCCCCCGGATCGCTGATACCGGGGCTGCCGGCATCGGTGACCAAGGCGACCTTGGACCCGCGGCGCAGGCGTTCGATGATTTCCTCGCTGCGCCGGGCCTCGTTGAACTGGAAATAGCTGAGCAGGGGTTTGGAGATCTCGAAGTGCCGAAGCAGCTGGCCCGTATGCCGCGTGTCCTCCGCCGCCACCACATCGCATTCCCGCAACACCCGGAGCGCCCGCAGCGTGATGTCTTCGAGGTTCCCGATCGGGGTGGCGACCAGATAAAGCGTCGCGGCGGTCAAAGGCGGCAAGGTGGCGTCCATGGCTTTACTGAATCAGAAATGGCAATGGAGATAAAATGGATTCGGCGAGGAACAACCCGGCGGACGCGTGAACTGGCACGTGACCGCCGGGTTAAAACCTGTTCTCGACCCTCCAAAGTGCGGGGTTCCACTCAAAGTTTAGCGGGGGGTGAAATTTCGCGGACTCCGTTGGCTTTTGGGGTTTTACATTGTCACCACTTCAATTCCTGCAGACGGCGGGACACCTCTTCGGCGTTGGCGCGGCTGTTAAAGGCGCTGATGCGGAAGAAGCCCTCGCCCTTAGAACCGAAGCCGCTGCCGGGTGTGATAACCACGTTGGCGTCGGAGAGGATTTTGTCGAAGGCCTGCCAGCTGGTAACGCCCTTGGGGGTTCGCACCCAGATGTAGGGGGCATTGACGCCGCCGAAGACCTTCAAGCCGGCTTTTTTCGCGCCTTTCCTGAGGATTTGGGCATTGCCGAGATAATGCCGGATGAGCTCGGCCACCTGCTGTTTGCCTTCAGTCGAATACAGGGCCTGGGCGGCGCGCTGAACGACATAGCTCACGCCGTTGAACTTGGTCGTCATGCGCCGGTTCCACAGGGGATGCAGCGGTCTGGACTCACCCGACTTGGTGAAGGCGCTGAGCGATTTGGGAACGACGTTGTAGGCGCAGCGCGTTCCGGTGAACCCGCCATTTTTGGAGAAACTGCGGAATTCAATGGCGCAGTCCCGAGCGCCGGGAATTTCATAAATAGAGTGCGGCAGCGTCGGGTCGGTGATGTAGGCCTCGTAGGCGGCATCAAATAAAATCACCGATTTATGTTCCAGCGCGTACTTGACCCAAGCTTCGAGCTGATCCCGCGTGGCCGCCGCTCCGGTGGGGTTGTTCGGGGAGCAGAGATAAATCACATCCACGTGCTTCTTGGGCGGCTCGGGGATGAAGCCGTTGGACGGCTTGCAGGGCAGATACACCAGCTTCGCGTAGGCCCCGGCCTCGTTGGCCTCGCCTGTGTGACCCGCCATGACATTCGTGTCCACATAGACGGGGTAGACTGGATCGCTGATGGCGATTTTGTTTTTGTCGCCCAGGATGTCGAGGATGCTGCCACAATCGCATTTGGAACCGTCGCTGACGAAAATCTCGTCATCCGCCACATCGAGTCCGCGGTCGCGGAAATCATTTTGGGCGATGGCCTGGCGCAGCCAGTCGTAGCCCTGTTCCGGGCCGTAGCCCTTGAAAGTGGAGCGGGAGGCCATTTCATCCACCGCTTGGTGCATCGCAGCCGTCACGGCGGGCGGCAGGGGCTCGGTCACATCGCCAATGCCGCAGCGGATCAGCCGTGCGGCGGCTTCGGGATTGGCGTCGCAGAAAGCTTTGACGCGCCGTCCGATTTCGGGGAAGAGGTAGCCGGCCTTGAGTTTGAGGTAATTATCGTTGAGATACGCCATGGGATTTAAAATGTAGCAATTAAAGCGGTAACCCTAAAAAATATCCGGCCCGGACGCAAGCACACTGCAGGGAGCTCCGGTCGCGAAATCAAACGGCCACCGTTTTTGACGCTTCGAACTTTCGGATTTCAGGTGCCGCCGAGCATGGCCGGTCATTTATTAGGACGGGTCTGGTGTTGCGGCGAGGCAGATTCCCGGTTTGCGCGCCGGTTGGACAGGGAGGGCATTGGCAAACCGGCCATGATTCCAATTTTGACCGGCGATCCGTTCCGGCTTTGTTGCCGAGAACCGGATGCGAGGCCGACAAATCGGCAAAACGGCTTTGACTCGGCGGGGCAGGGTGCGGCACATTCATGGCAGTGAAGATTCTGGCTCAATTCACCCTGATTTTCTGGGGCTGGGCATTCACGCTGATGCCCGCTGCGGCTGCCTTCAGTTCCCTTTACGTTTTTGGCGATGGGGCATGCACCACGACAAACTACCTGAATACCGGGTCCTCTCTGTATTACGGCCTGCGTTCTTCCAACGGGCGTGTTTGGGTTGAAGTTCTGGCTCAAAGGCAGGGCTTGACCTATATCGCGAGTAACAACTGGTCCTATTACGGACAAACTAGCTCCATCCTCGTGACCAACGCGGCAAGTTTCAAGGCCCCCGCCAACGCCACCAACGCCCTTTTCGCGGTCTGGACCTGCGATGCCGACTTTGTCTATGACCTGCAAAATGCGGGTTTGGGGCCGCCCTACGATGCGAGTAAACTCCCGCTCTGGACCAACGTCATCAACCTGCACCTTACAAACCATTTCAAGGCCCTGACTAATCTGTATGCCAAAGGGCTGCGCAACCTTGTGGCGCCAAGCGCCACGGATCTCACCCAGATCCCCGTCTTCAACGGTCTTTTTTACAACTCCCCCTCCGACCAAGCCTTTGTCCGCGAGAGAATCCTTTCGTTCAACTCCGGCTACCTGGCCCTGCTCAACAACCTCAAGGCGTCGCGGCCGAATCTGAATTTCTGGGCTCCGGACCTCTTTCACCTGCTCAATGATGTGGAAGCGCACGCCTCGCAATACGGGTTGACCAATGCGCTGGCTGCGGGGGTGGTCTCCGATGTGCTGGACACCGCGTCGCTTTCGCCCTGGTCGCTGAATGGGCCGGGAACAAATTACATTTTCTGGGATTCGGATGACCCGACGGCAAAATTCCATGAGGTCATCGCTGATTTCATACAGCAGCAAATTTCACCGCCGACACTCGTGGGCATCAGTCCCGGCGCCGCAAAGATTCTCTTAAGGCTGTCAAACCCGCCGCTTGGCCTCTCAGGATTTGTCGACGGCAAGACCGATCTGGCCACGACCAACTGGGGGATGGAACTGGGCTTTAACAGCACGAATCTAAGCCAGACAATCTCGGTGCCTGCCGGGGCGCCGCAGCATTTCTACCGGGTGCGTTTTCCCTTTGCTTGGGCCTGGCCTTGAGAAGCTGCTTCTGCCGGCCCACCGCGTTGAGGTTGGCCGCTTGGCCGTCCGGAGATTCACTTGACCGCACCGCTTCGCTCCGTGAAGATCCTGTCCGAACAGCCGCCGCGCAGTCCATACCCGACCCGGCCGGCACGAACTTTGAAATGGCATCCAAAAACCTCAACACCTTGCGCGAAAGCGACGATGGGCTGTATGTCGGAAGCCTGCTGCAGGACTATCCGCTCTGCGGAGTGGTGACTGTGGATGCGCAAGGCCGGCTCACCCCGGCCTCTGCTGAGGCGGAAGAAATGCTGCGGGCACTGGCTGCAGGCGGACCGGACGCCGCGATCATGCTGCCCGAACCCTTGCTGGACACGGTTAGAAAAGTGAGTTCCACCGGCCTGATGGTGCTGGAGGAGCCCTGCACAGTTCCTATTCCCGGCCTTCCCCCGGCCCTGTTATCGGTCACGATGACATCCTTGTCCGGCGTGCAACCCGGCTTGGTTTTGGTGGTGTTGCGCAACCTTTCCGCCCGCAACCGGCTTGAGCAAACCCTGCTGCGGCTGGACCGGCTGGCCAGCCTAGGCACGCTTTCGGCAACCATGTCGCACGAGATGAAAAACGCCCTCGTCGCCATCAAAACCTTTGCCGATCTCCTACTGGAGAAACACGAGGACGCGGACTTGGCCAGGTTGGTCCGGCGCGAACTGGGACGGCTGGACGCGATGCTTTCAAACATTCTCAAATATGCGGCGCCGCCACGGCCCACGCTTTCCACGCTGGGTCTGCACGAGGTGCTGGACCATTCCCTGCGCTTGGTGCAGCACCGCACCAACGACTTGTCCATCCGGTTGCGGCGGGATTACCTCGCCGCCCCCGATGTTTTTCTCGGCGACGCATCCCAACTGGATCAAGCCTTTATCAACCTGCTGCTCAACGCCCTCGAAGCCATGTCTTCGGAAGGCGCCTTAAGCATCAGCACTGACCGGGTGCCGCAGGGCCCTCATTCCTTGCCAGGGCAGACACAAGAGCCCCAACAACTCCGCGTGAGAATTTCCGACACTGGTTCCGGCATGCCCCCGGAGACAGCCCGCAGCGCATTCGATCTTTTTTTCACCACTAAAAAGGGCGGCACCGGCCTGGGCCTGGCGATCACCCGCGGCATAATCGAGGACCACGGCGGAACCATCAGCATTGAAAGTCAACCCGGCTTGGGCACCACTTTCACCATCCTGCTGCCGGCACAGTCCTAGGCAGCCCATGCCCCGCACCGCCACGCTGTTAGTGCTCAGCGACGTCCACTACGCTTCCGCTGCCGAACAGGCGCGCGGACAGTATCTTGAACTTGAAGATATCAGCCACCCGCTCCTGCGTCTGCTGCTTCAATCCTATCACCGCTTCGTATGGATGCACCGGCCACTCTCGCAAAATTACCTGCTGGAAAGCTGCCTCGGGCAGGCAGGCCCGGCGACTATGGCGGTGCTCAACGGGGATCTGGCCTGCGACACTTCCAGTGTGGGCGTGAGCGACGATGCCACCCTGTCCAGCGCCCGCGAATGCCTGGCGCCGCTGCAAGAGCGGTTTGGCCCGAATCTGCGGGTCACTTGGGGCGATCACGAGTTGGGCAAGATCAACCTGTCCGGCGTGCGCGGCGGCATGCGCCTGGACAGTTTCCACAGGGTCCGCAACGAATTGAAGCTCCCGCCATTTTGGCGGATGGAGATGGGGCGCTACGTTCTTTTGGGGGTGGCCTCGTCGCTGGTGGCCCTGCCGGTATTCAACGCCGACACGTTACCCGAGGAACGTGACGAGTGGGAGGAGTTGCGCCGCCAGCACCTCGAAGAAATCCGAGCGGCCTTCAAAGCCCTCAAGTCCGCCCAACGCCTGCTACTTTTCTGCCATGACCCAAGCGCCCTGCCCTTTTTATTAAGGGAGCCTGCGGTATCCGCCAGGCTCCCCCAGCTCGAACAAACCTTTATCGGCCACCTGCACTCCAATCTTTACCTCTGGCAAAGCCGGATCTTGGCCGGCATGCCGGTAATCCCATTCCTTGGTCACCCGGTTCGCCGCATGAGCGCCGCACTGAACGAGGCGCGACACTGGAAACCCTTTCGCATCCGACTATGCCCCGCGCTGGCAGGAATCGAATTGCTCAAGGATGGCGGATTCTACCGGGTCGAACTGGATCCCGAGGCGCGCCGACCGGCCCGGTTCCAATTCCAACCTCTGCCCCGCTGAACGATCAGAACCCTTCGCTTTTTGAGGAGGGAGTTCTCCAGCGCGACCCTGAATAGATGCCGTGGATGAGGCGTCCGAGTTCGCGGATGAAATACCCATTACTGCTGCTTGCGAGCTTGTTTTTAATGCCGGCCAGCCGCGCAGAATCGTTTTATGCCAGATTCGACGCCAGAAGAAGCGAGGTTCAATGGCCGATTCACGAGCTAAACCCGGTTCTGCCCCGGGATTGGTCACATCACCAATTTCTCACCTTGGAACTGCGCTCATCCACGGAGCAGCGTTTTGAACTGCGCCTTCATACCACCCAAGGACAGCGTTCCGTCCGGCTTGTCCCATTTCCAAATGTCTGGGTTCGGGTGTCGGTTCCGCTGGCCTATTTTCAGCATCTGAACCATGAGGGGTTCGATCTCGCTTCCCTGGCTAACAAACCCACCCCTGGCTGCCTCATCAACATCCACGGCGATCAGGGCCCGATCACGGATGTCGTGGGATTGGGGGTGTCAATGCCTGAGCCGGTGGGGCATCCCTCACTGGAGCTGCGGGCCGTGCGGCTCGAAAACCAGAATCCCGGCAATGCGGTTCTGACTTCCTCACCGCTGGTGGACGAATTCGGTCAGTGGCAGCAGGCCGAATGGCAGGGCAAGACGAAAACGCTGGACGACTTGAAACGAGCATGGAATGAAGAGTCAAAGGCCTTGAGACCGGTCACATTCCATTTCGATGCCTTTGGTGGATTCTCCAATACCACGGCAAAAGCCACCGGCTTCTTCCGCGTCGAGCAAATCAAGGGTCGCTGGTGGTTTATCGATCCGGCAGGGCATTGGTTTTTCTCCACCGGCTGCGACGGTTTCTCATGCTCGCAACCCACTTATACCGGAGAGCGCAACGGCGTGTTCGCGCTGCTGCCGCCCAACACGGGACCGTTTATTTCGTTTTATACCGGCAACCTGATCCGCCGATTCGGCCAGAATTATAAGACTTCGTGGATAGACCTGACTTTCCGACGCATGGAGGCTTGGGGCTTCAACACCCTTGGAAACTGGTCCGACTCACTCCTCTGTCAGACAGGGCGAAAGCCCTATGTGTTGATGCTCGACGGGTGGGGTATGGAAGACAGCCCGTATCTCGGCCTGCCTGATGTCTTTGCTAAAAACTTCGCCGCAAGGGTGGATGCCGCTGCCGCACAACAATGTGACCCGCACAAGAATGATCCTTGGCTGCTGGGCTATTTCATCGCAAACGAACCTCCCTGGCCGGGACACGAACTGGAAATAACCACCGCAATTCTGCAGGGACCACCCAGCGCCACGAGACACGAGCTGGAGTCAGCTCTTGCCGGACACGACACCCCCGAGCGTCGGATGGAATTCGTCAACTGCTGCATCGAGCGTTTTCTCGACATCATCAATGCCGCCGTGCGCCGACATGATCCACACCATCTCAATCTTGGCCTGCGCTTTGGCTCACGCGCCCCTGAGGCAATGCTTCGCGCGGCCCGCGGCTTTGATGTCTTCAGCCTCAACAGCTATGCGGCGGAGGTGGATCGGGACCGCTTGAACGCCGCCTACCGGATCACGGGAAAACCGGTGCTGATCGGCGAGTTCCATTTCGGCACGCCAGGCCGGGGAATGTCTGCCGGACTGGTCCAGTGCGCGGACCAGAGGCAGAGGGGCGTGGCCTATCGCCACTATGTTGAATCCGCGGCCGCCGCACCGATGGTGGTGGGGGCACACTGGTTTGAATGGATAGATCAGCCGAACACCGGCCGGCCGGACGGGGAAAATTATAACATCGGGTTCATCGACGTCACCGACAGGCCCTATCCAGAGCTGGTCGAGGCGGCCGCAACCACACATGCGCGGTTGCTGGGACTCCATTCCGGAACATTGCGCCCGCTGCATCAGCGGGCCAGAACCCGATGACCGCACGGATCGGAAACAAACCCGGAGATAGCCGATCCCTCCAAAAGCGGCGGCTCCTTTTTCAACATGGCACCGGACTATCGGACAGGTTGCGAACTGTCCAGCATCCGGCGCACAGCCTCGCGAGCGACGGGGTTTTTCCCCACGTTTTCCCAGTTATACATGCACAGAAACCGGCAGCGCGGATCGACAAATGCCTTGCCCATGGACCTGGTCCACGACTCGACCGAATTGGTGCCTCGATAGAGCCATTCCACCGCCGCCCAATACGGAGCGGAGCATCGGGCTAAGGCCTTCTGCACAGCGGTGTCCTGATGCGGGTCGTCGGCATGCCGATAGAAACTCCAACCCGGACAACTAAATCCATTCACCGCGGAGCCGTAGAGTAGTTCGTCATCCTTCCATCCGCCGGCATGTGTGAACAGCTTGTCGCGAGGCAATCCCAATTCCGCCGCCCTGCGACTCAAATCCTCCAGATGCAGCCGCACCACCTCGGCCAAGTCGGATTCCGTGATATGCCCCGACCGCCGCAGGCCCGCCGTGGTGACTGCGGCGTAACCGATCTGCGCCATGCCCCGGTCGGGGACCAAGCTGCCTCGCAAGCCGTTGGTGGGGTCAAGGGCAGGCGGCTGCGCGGCCAACTGATTGCCGCCGGGATAATACCAGGCGTTGACGCCGATGGAACTTTCCCAACCAACCTTTACCCCGATGAGGAGGCCGCGCTGGTCGGCAGGCAGGGCGTGCCACCAATCCACAATCACAGGCACCAGCCGATTCATTTCGGCATGGCATGCGGTGCGGTAGGCCGGGCTCATGAGGTTGGGCGAAGGCAACACCCGCAGAATATGGCCCCAGTTCCGCCAACCGATACGCACTGCGTCTTCGGGCTGCCAGCCGCTCCATTCCACATTGAACCGGTTGGACGGATTAAAGCCCGGGGCCTTCGGATCCCACCAATTCCACAAATCAGGCCGGGCCTCCATCCATTGCTCGCCGTCGAGTTGCACAACCACCGGAATGCTGTGCAACTGGGCCAGCTTGAGAAACTCCTCCAATGCGCCACGCAACTGCTCTGGAGAATGGCGCAAATAGGAAAACACGGCACCAAGCCCCACCCGCAAGGGACGGCCCGCAATCGGTTTAAACTCCCGGGCGACCTCTTGAAACACTGGAGCCGGCGCGGTGGCGGAAATGTTAAAAACAATGAACTGCTCTCGGTCAGATGCCGCCCGCGTGTGTACGGAATCCGGCGGCTGTTCCGCCCGCATCAGGTTGACTTCACACAAACCGGTAGCCAACGCGAGAATCAACCGCATGAACACACCCGCCGAAAAGGTTTTTGCAATCATAACTTTTCCAACCGGGTCGGGTTGTTGCGGGATCCATTCCTGACAAGGAAATGGGAGGGATAAAACCGCTCCAACCCGGATGAAAAGATATGCGTCAGGAAATATTATCAAGGCAAAGGCCAGAAACGAGCCTGCCATCGAGAATGTCGGACTTATGCCTTCGCGTAAACCTCCGCGCCCTTTTCCACGAACTCCTTCGACTTCTCTTCCATCCCCTTCTTCAGCGCCTCTTCCTCGGCAATGCCTTGTTCGGCGGCGTATTTGCGGACGTCTTCGGTGATCTTCATCGAGCAGAAGTGCGGGCCGCACATGGAGCAGAAATGCGCGGTCTTGGCGCCGTCCTGCGGCAGCGTTTCGTCGTGGAACTCGCGCGCGGCTTGGGCATCATCGTGACAGATCACAATGTGCGTGAGACGCTGGCCATTGTGGACCGGGCCTACCTGGTCTACGAGGGGAAGGTGCTGCGCGAGGGGACCAGTGAGTTTCTGATCAACGAC
>CAIQOK010000101.1 GCA_903873415.1 uncultured Verrucomicrobiota bacterium
CCCCACCCCGCCAAAGGAACTCCCGCCCAAGTAATAAGGTCCCTCCGGCTGAAACGAACGGATCTCCTCCAGATAATGCCGGGCCATCTCTTCCACCGTGCGATGCCTTGGGCTTTTCCCATCCAGCCCCTTGGCTTGAATGCCGTAGAGCGGCTGTTCGGGATCGATGTAGCGGCTGAAATGCTCAAACTCCAAAATGTTGCCGCCCACCCCATGAACGCAATAAAAGGGAGGTTTTGCACCGTCGGCCTTGATGGGCACCAAACAGCTCCACCGCGGCCGCCATCCCTCATCCCGCATGATCCGCGCAAGCGCACCGACCGTCGGGGCCTCGAACAATGTCACCAGCGGAAGGTTCTTTCCGGTTTGCTTCTCAATCTCCAACATCAATTGCACGGCCAGCAGGGAATCCCCCCCCAGATTGAAAAAGTTGTCCCCCACACCCACCTCAGCCACCTTCAATACCTTTTCCCATATCCGCACCAGAGCCTGCTCCAGAAAATCGCGAGGCGATGAATCGCCCGCCCCCTTGCCCGCCCCCTTGCCTGTGGCCTGACCCGACGGATTCCCAAGGCCACCCCGCGCCGCCGCAACCGGGCTCGCGGCCCCTCCCTGAGCGCTCTGCCCGAGGCTCTTCGCGGCTTGGACTGCCGCCCCCTCGAAACCCGCCGCGACCGCCCCATTCGCATCCAAAGCCCGGGGCAAGGTTGCCCCGGGATCGGCGGCCCAGCGTTGAAGCAACCCGCTGAAATCAGCCGCAAACCGCCCCCCAAACCCGCCGTCAAAAAGGTCGGACCGGTATTTGATAAAACCCGACAGCCCGCCCTCGCTCAGACGCAGGTCGAGTTGGATGGCAAAACGGCTGAAGCCATTATCCACTTCCCTCAACACAACAAAGTTTGTGTTGCCGGCGCTGAACCCGTGGGACCCGTTGTTCTGGTAGGCCAACGACGCCTGAAAAAGCCCGCCCGCCTGCCGGGGACCGCCAATCTGGATCTGCTCCAGTATCCGGTCCAGAGGCAGGAGTTGATTGGCCTGGCCGCCGGCAATGACCGGGGTGATTGCCTGCAGCAGCTCCCGGAAAGTGGACGCGGTGCAAACTCCTGTGCGAAAGGGAAGCACATTTGCCACCAGCCCCACCGTGTTGCGAAGTTCGGGTTGATGCCGGCCCGCCACCGTCGCAAAAACAATCGTGTCCGACCGGCCGGTCACCCCCTGCAAATAGCCATGAAAACCGGCCAGCAGCACGTTGAAAAGACTCGTCTGCATCTGGCTTGCCATTACCGTCAATTGCGAGCAGACGGATTTGGGGATCTGCAGCCGCTCCAATCCTGCCGGACCGGGTAATGCGCGATAGGCCGCGCTTGCCTGCCCCAGAGGCAACGGGGAGTAAGGCCGGGCAAACACACCCCGCCAAAACTCCTGCTGATCGGCCAGCTTGCCTCCGGCCAGCAACCCGCGCTGCCACGCGGCAAAATCGTAATACTGAATGGGAAGTTGAGGCAACCCGGCCGCCGAACCGCGCAGCCGCGCCTCATAGAAAACCTTCAGGTCCCGAACCAACACCGTGATCGAACCCGCATCCAAAACTATCTGGTGAATCTTCAGCAGGAACAGGCTCGCTCCTTCCCCGTAACCAAACAGAAACGCGCTGAGCGGAAGCTCGTGCTCCAGGTCGAATGTGCTTTTAAGCTCCAAGCGCGCCTCTT
Source organism: uncultured Verrucomicrobiota bacterium (assembly GCA_903873415.1). Taxonomy (GTDB): domain Bacteria; phylum Verrucomicrobiota; class Verrucomicrobiia; order Limisphaerales; family CAIQOK01; genus CAIQOK01. The sequence continues at coordinate 1,710 of CAIQOK010000101.1, forward strand.
CAAGCGCCGCCTGCCGCC
>CAIQOK010000102.1 GCA_903873415.1 uncultured Verrucomicrobiota bacterium
ACACCGCAAGCCTGGGTCAGGTAGCGGGCCAAGACATCCGAACCTTCTTGATCAGGAAATCTGCGCACCCTGAGGCATGGATCCGCCGGTCGGATACATTGGAACCCTCATGCTGCTCAGGAAACACGGTAACCCAAATCTCGGGGCTGAGCCGTTCCTTGATGGCCATTACGGAGATTTTAACCCGAGTTTCTACGTAATCGATGGCCAGCAGAGATTGAAGACTCTGCTGTTCGCCTTGATGTGTGCAGTCTGACAAAACAGCATCTCGACCTGTTCCTTGAAGCTCATGCCACGCTCTTGCCCAAGAGCCGCAATGACTACCGCGCCACCCTGCGGATGTTCTTTGGTTGGTGCCAGCGCCGGGATTACCCCTCATCCGATCACCGGCTACTTGAAGCGGATGGATTGCGCAAAGAGGACTCGGATACAGGGGATGTGGATTATTACCGTCCAGCCGAATTGCGATTAGTGATTGATGCAGCCGAACCAGAAATGGCGGTCATCATCGCCCTGCAAGCCTTTGGCGGCCTGCGGTTGCAGGAAGCCCTGCGGCTCGACTGGGACGATGTGTGGCGGGTTCAAGGCCACCTTGAAATCAGCTCTGCGAAGGCCAAAACACGGTCGCGGAGGCTGGTGGAAATTCATTCAACACCCGCCGCATGGCTAGAACCGTATTGCCTCAATACCTCCTCCTCGGCGTTTTGACCGCCTTGATGTCCAGCGCCAGTGCTCAGTCGCGGGTCATGAATGGATTTGTTGCCTATCACCCCTTTAATGGGAATGCGAATGATACGAGCGGGAATGGAAACAATGGCGTTCCCCAATACCTACTGACCAGTCCGTAGCATAGGCCACGATTTTGGCGTGGAAAAAAGATTTACCAGCTCGCGGCTTATTCTGACTCCATCGAGGTCTTGATCTAGCGGCGACTGTAACGACTGCTTTCATGCCGGGCTTGGAAAACCGGTTTCCGGTTGCAATAACGGCAAGCCAAGCGCTGCGCTTCTTGGCCGGCGGCGGTCAGGGTGCGGCCCGGGCCGCGTGGCATCAAGTGTCGAGGCGTTTTGGTCCTGTGGCCGGGTGCCGGGTTGGGTTTATTATTGCCGGGCGGCAGCTTCCGTCTTGATCGCCTCCAGTTCCTCCCAGCGGGCGTAAAGCCTGGTGACGTTTGTTTTTGCCGCGTCGAGTTCGTCCGTGAGTTGGTTGATTTGGGTGGCATGCTTGCGGAAAAAATCCGGGTTGGCAAAAAGCCCCTCGATTCTCGAGACTTCGGCTTCAAGGGCGTGGATCTGGGCCTCGATTCCCTCCAGTTCCCGCGTTTCTTTGAAGGAAAGTTTGCGCGCCTTGCCGGACTTGGCGGCGGCGGAGGCGCCGGATTTGTTGAGCGAAACAATCGATGCACTCTCGCGCTCGGCGGCGGCCTGCCGGCGCTGCTTCTTCTCCAGATAATAATCGTAATCGCCCACGCTATGGTGGATTTTCCCGTCGCCCTCGAAGGCCAGGATATCGGTGCAGACCCGATTCAAAAAGTAACGGTCGTGACTGACCAGGCAGACCACCCCGGGAAACGCGATCAGCGCCTCCTCCAGCACGCGGAGGGTGGGCAGGTCCAGGTCGTTGGTGGGTTCGTCGAGGATCAGGAAATTACCGCCGTTTTTGAGGATCCGGGCCAGAAGCAGGCGGGATCGTTCGCCGCCGGAAAGTTTTTTGACAAGGGTGTTGATGCGGTCCTCGGTGAACAGAAACCGCTTGAGATAAGACCGGACCGAGAGCTTCGTCTCGCCCCACTGGACGAACTCCGTGCCGTCGGACAGCTCCTCGAGGACCGTGCGCTCCTCATTCAACTGCAGCCGACCTTGGTCCACGTAGTTGAACCGGGTGAGCTGCCCGGTTTTGACCGTGCCTTCCGTGGGGTTGAGTTGGCCGATGACGATTTTCAGGAGCGTGGTTTTGCCCAGGCCGTTGCGGCCGCAAATGCCGACGCGCTTGCCGTTCTCAAAAGTGAAACTAAAATCGGAAAACAGCTTGCGTCCGGCCAGTTCCATGCCCAGAGCCGCGACCTCAACGGTGCGGTTGCCCAACTGAGGGGGGGGCGGAATGACCAGTTCGACATCCTCTTCGATGACGGGCCCGTCCTGCGCGGCGGTGTCGTAGTAGCGTTCGAAGCGGTCTTTTTGTTTGCTGCGCTGGGCGCGTGGTCCCTGGCGGACCCAAGCCAGCTCCTTTTTGAGGAACATTTGCCGCTTGTGTTCGACCACCGCATCGCCGGCCTGCCGCTCGGCCTTGGCGAGCAGATAGTCGGTGTAGTTTCCGTTATGCCAGAAAAACTTCCCGTCGCTCAACTCCACAATGCGCGTGGCCACCCGGTCCAGAAAATAGCGGTCGTGGGTGACGACCAGAAAAGTGCCGCCAAAGTTCTCCAGAAATTCCGCCACCCACTCGATGGATTCCGGATCCAGATGGTTGGTGGGCTCGTCCAAGATCAGGAAGTCGGGGCGCGACACCAGGGCCCGGCACATCGCCACCCGTCGTTTTTCGCCGCCGGACAGGGACTCGACCCGGCGCTCGCCATCCGGACAGTTGAGGTGGGACATCGCCGTTTCGATCCGGCGGTCCACGGTCCAACCTTCCAGCGCAGCGATGCGATGTTCCAGCTCCTCGTGTCGCTTGGAGTCTTGCGGCAGGGATTCAAAGTCCGCGATGAGTCCCAGGACATAGTTGGCTCCTTCGCGGACGTTTTCAGAAACGCTCTTGGCGGGGTCGAGCATGAAATCCTGTGGAAGATAACTGACTACCAGCTCGCGACGGCGGCTCAAGTCCCCGCTGTCCGGGTGAAGCACCCCGGCGAGAATTTTGAGAAAGGTCGTCTTGCCGCAGCCGTTGCGCCCAACCAGTCCAATCCGGTCGCCCTCCTGAATCCCAAGGGTGGCGGAGTCGAGCACGGCGCGGTCGTTGTAGCGGACGATGATGTCTGTGGCGGTGAGAATTGAGGACATGTTAGGGATGCAAAAAGGGATTGTGGAACGGTTAAAGATTGATGACGGCGCGGTCCTGGACGAAGGAGTGAGGGTTTTCCATGGGGATCGAGGTCGGACTGAATCGATAGGGAAAAGGCGCGTGGCTCCGGAGCGCAGCGATGCGGGTGTTTCCCGCTTCAAGGCAGGTCGGGGGAAAACGATTTATGTGAGTGTGTCGGCGCACCGGTTTCGATAATGCACGATTTTGAACTCCGGTGCATCTCGAATCTCACGGGCCAGCGCAAAGTTGTGCTCAAAGGGCGGAAAGAAGGCGTCTCCGGTAACTTGTCGTTTGACCAGGGTCAGGTAAAGGTCGGAGCAGAGCGGCAGGGCCTGCCCGTAAATCTGCGCTCCGCCGCAGATGAAGACTTTGCGGGCACCCACCAGTCCGGACAATTCGTCCAGGCTGCGGACCGTGCGCACGCCGGGGAATTTGAAATCGTTGCGGCTCAGCACAATGGTGTCACGGTTGGGCAGGGGTTTGCCGATGGACTCGAAGGTCTTTCGGCCCATGACGAGGATATGTCCGGTGGTGGTGGCTTTAAACCATTTGAAATCCTCGGGTAGGTGCCAGGGAATTTGGTTTTCCGCGCCGATCACGCGGTTGAGCGACATGGCGGCGATGGCTTGGAAGGGGTTCATTGGAAAAAAGCCGCATTTTTCCCACCCATAGAATAACAGCCGGGTTTTCCAATAGGGGGGCTGTCCTCCGCCATCGTCGAGACAATATCACGACCCTGAAGGATCTGCCTCGAGCCGGTGAGAGGAGACTGTGTTTCGAAACCGATTTTTTTCATTGAATGATTGAACAGACTAGCTCCAAGGCCCGGGATATTCACCTTTGAAATCAACTGGAAATTCCCGGCCGCGCCGCAATCTGAAATTCGACCAAGAGATCCAGAGACGGTGGAATGGTCGTCAGGCGAATGGACTGAGTTTTGGTGAAAGACGTTTTTCGCGGTTTGATTTGGCCGGCTCGAGTCGGATTTATTCAGTCGGACTAGACAATGCGAGAAATCCGCGGATGGCTGGATTGCAGTTTGTGAGTTTGGGCTTTGAGTTCGGGTTAGGGTGTTCCCAGAAACACGCTGCCAATCTGGTTTGTTCCAGGAAACTGGCCATAACCGGCATTTTGTTTTTGGAGGACCGCGCCGCCGACCCGGATAAGTCCCAGGTTCTGCGCAGTGGTGAGGCCGCCGCTGAACAATCCGGTTCCGCTGTCAAAGGTGATGCTCAGGCCGTTGGAACCGGTGGCGACATTGTTGTTGCCCAGCATAAATCCGTTCGTAAGCGCGGAAAGCAGATTGCCGTTATCCAAGACCAGCACCCCGTTGGTCAGAGTCAGAACCCGGAATCCGTTGGTGCCGTTGAAGCGGGACCCCAGTGTTTCCAGTCCTTTGGCCCCGGTCAGGGCAAGGCCTGCCGGATACGAAACCGCCCCCGGCTGAGCCGGCTTCGTCCAGTTAACCAGCCCTTCAATGTCACGGTCGGTGTCATTGGTGAAGCTCAGCCAGCCGAACAGGCTGCCCTTGCCGCTGTAGAGCGAAACATAGAAAGGCCACATACCCTGCTTCGACAGAATAGTGCCTTGGGCGGCAGGGGCGCCGTCTCCGGTTTTTCCGGTGAAAGCAAGAATGCCGTTGGGACTTACGGTAAGAGATCCGTAACCGTTGCCGGTCGGCGGATGCCCGGTATCGGCGTTGCCGGAAATGATGAGGGTGTATTTACCGGCGCAGGATGTCGGGTGTGCGCTGTCAAACACGGCGCGGTTGGCCTGCAGTTGAGCCGTGGCCAAGGAATTGCTCAGGGAGCCGGAGATGCCGCCGCCGGAGAGATCCAGCTGCCAGTGAACTGACACGGGGTTTGTGCCCAGCAGCGCGAGGTGGTTGGTGCCCCAAAGCCCGCCCACTGAGAATTGCCCGGAGATGGAGGGCTGATCTGCCCCATGCTGGAGTTTGGCGGTGAAGCCCCCGCTGGCTGTGACCGTGGCGTTGAAGAATCCGGCATTGTCGTGTCCGGGGTTGTTGGTGTCGTAAAACAGGCCCTGATAGTTTCCGGCCACGGCCGGGAATGGATTGGTAACGAAATTGGCCTGCAGCACCAGATTGCTGTCCATGGTAAAGGTCAACCGTGGTTGGACCCCCAGTTCCACGGAGGGACCGGAGACGCCTCCCAGCCAGTTTGAGAAGACAGAGCCATAGGCCGGAGTGGCAAGCAATGTATAGGTTTTGCCCAATTCCAAAAGGGCGTTCGTGCCGCCGGGCGTCACCGAACCCGCCCCGGAAATCCTAACTTGGAGATAGTCGCTCGGGATATAAACACAGCGCACCAGACTGGTCAGTGAGAGGTTGCCGCAGGTGTCCTCCGCCCAAGCCCGGACCTCGTTCGTTCCGGGGTGTAGTGTCCCTACTGCACTCCAATTCGACCAGTGATTGGTCGTGATGCCATCTTGGCCGTCGGCCGCGTTGATTTGGCAGCGTACTTTTGCGACCGCGAGATTGTCGGAGGCCTTGCCGTTGATGGAAAACGTGGCGTTGCTGAAGAATTGATTGGCAAGGGGGGCGGTGATGGAAAGCCTTGGGACAACGGACTCGCCGACCGCGAGCGAGACGGTCCGGCTGGTTGTGCTGCCAAAGGGACTGGAGACGACGACGAAATAGTTGCCCGAATCATTGGTGGCGGCGCCGGGGATTACCAGAGCGCTGTCCGATTGGATGGAGACGAGCCTGCTCCCGGGCGCTTCAATTTGAACCCTGGGCGGGTAGAAATAGCCCGAGCCGGCGCTGGTCAACTGGATCGAGGTCACCTGACCGTTGCTGACTATTGCCCGGGCAGTGGCGCCGCGGCCCCCGCCGCCGACAAACTGCACTGCCGGTTCAGACAGGTAGCCTGTTCCGCGGCCGGTCAGATGCGTTACCACCACAAACCCGTTTGTGACAAAGACGGTGGCGGTGGCGGTGGATCGGTTGGCGGCGATTCTGCGCCACTCATATTGCAGGGCCGGCGTTCCCGTGGCCGCCACATCCAGCGTCACCGCCGCGCCGAACGGGACCAACTGGTTTTGCGGCTGCCGGACAATTTGCGGCGACAGGGCCAGACCGAGGGTGGCCACCCGGCTGGTTACACTGTCCACCGCACTGGAGATCACCACATAGTAGCCCCCGACCAAGGCGCTGCCGACGGCGTTGAGGTTTAGGACCGGATTGGTCTGGCCGATCAACAGTCCGTTGGGCGGATCGATAAGAATCTGCGGGGGGGTGAGGTAGCCTAGACCGGCGTTGGTGATTTGGACTGAAGCCACCCGGCCGTTGGACAGGCGTGCCGCACCACCGGCATTGGTGCCTCCACCGCCCGTGAATTGCACCGCGGGCACCGAGGTGTAGCCCTCGCCCCCATTGGTCACAATCCCGTTGATAACAAAGCCGGCATAGAGCCCGGCCCGGGCGGCGGCTCCGGATTGCAGGGAGTGATTGCTGAAATACCATTGATACCGTAAAGGATCAGGGCTGGAAGCCGACACGCTAAAGAGGGCCGGGTGCCCGGCCAATGCCATACGATCTTGAGGCTCCTGCACGATGACAATCGAGGTGAGAATCATCAGATCAGTCGCCCCGCCGCTGTAATTCGGATTAGTCAGGGTGCCCACGACTGTGTAAGTGCCTGGGGTGCTGGGTGCGACGGGAGATCCGTTGTATGTCAGGGCCACAGCCAAACCGGGTGGAATCGTGGCGGCGGTTGCGGGCTTCGGAGTGCCGTCGGTGTGCTGGTCCAGATTGCCCAGGAGAACCGTGGCGGGACGGGGTGACACCAGGAGGGTTCCGGCAGCGCTGCCGACGTAATTCGAATCAATAATTGTGGCGGTGACGGTGTAGACTCCGGCATTGACCGGGACGGCGGGCAATGTGTTATAAGTCAACCGGAGTGGAATACCCAGTGGCGAAGTGGTCGCATTGACCGCGCATGGGGATCCGTTATAGGTCTGGTTAAGGTCGCCCAAATAAACATTCGCCGAGGCCGGGCTGATCACCAGCACGTTGGTGGCACCTCCTGAATAATTTGAATCCAGCACCGACGCAATGACGGTATAACTGCCGGCGTTGACCGGGGGGGTGCCGGCACCGTTGTAAGTCAGGGTGACAGAAAGATTGTTGGGCTGGGTCGTTGCAACGGCGGTTTTTGAAGTGCCTGAATAAATTTGTGCCAACTGGCTTAGTGCGACCGCCGCCGGCGCCTTGTTTACCGTCACCAAAACCGTGTTGGTGGCGCCGTTGAAATTGGCCGTGTCCGACGGGGTGAAAATAAGGGAGGCATTGGTGGTGCCAGCCTTCGGAACAGCGCCGGGCAATGCGAAGGCGAAACTGCCGGGAACCAGACTGCCGTTGGCTTGGTTGGTGGCGCCACCTCCCGTCAGCGTCGAGGTGCCCAAAGTCTGACCGTAGACAAGTGTGCCGGCTACCGGCAGGGTCACCACTGGCGTTGCTCTGATGACGGACAAAACCGTGGCACTGCTCGTGGCGCTGCCCAGCAGATTGGTGGCGAGCAGGTCGTAACTGCCGGAGTCTGCCACCAGGAGGTTGGACAGGGTGAGCAGCGTGTTGGTGGCGCCAGCGATCGGATTGCCGTTGCGGCGCCACTGCAGGTAGAGCGGATTTGCGCCGGTGACTGCGGCTGAAAGGAGAACGACCGAGCCGGCGATGTTGGTCGATCCCGGACCCGGGCCCGAAATGTCGGGTGCCGCAGTCTGGGGCAGCACGCAGCGGAAGCCGTAGGAGATGCTGCTGCTGGTGGGGCCTGCAATGTTGCGCAGACCGACCCGGCAATTCGAGGCGTCCACGCTCCAAGCCCCGCCGCGGATCACGCGCTGGTTGCCTGCCGCCGATCCATGCGGGTCCGTGCCTCCCGCATACGAAGCCGCATACCAATCCCAACACCATTCCCACAGATTGCCGGCCATGTCATAAAGGCCGAAGCCATTGGGCGGAAAGGAACCAACCGGGCTGGTGGCCGGCGATGTTCCGCCCACGCTGCCGGCCGCGTTGAAAATCCCGAACCCGTTGGTCGCCAAATCGTAGGCGTAAAGTCCTCCGGCCCCCTTGTAATTGGCCTGCGTGCTCGAAATGGTGTTTCCATAAGAAAACCGCTGCCCCACCAGTCCCCCTCGCGCCGACCGTTCCCACTCGGCCTCGGTCGGCAGCCGGTAGCCCCGCGCCGACCAGTTCACATAAACCGACACCTCCCCGTTCGTGTAAACCCGCGTCAGGTTCGTGTCAGTGAAATAGGCCGGATTGCGCCCTTCCTGCAGCGAACGGGCATTGCACCACTTCACCGCATCATACCAGTCCACCGTCTGGACCGGGTGGTTGGTTCCCTTGCCCGCACCGGAATGGTTGAATCCGTAGCCATGATTGGTGGCCCATTGATAAACAGACAGCCACTGGCCCCAGCTTACCAAATTGGTGTCGATATAAAAAGCGGATAGCGTGACGCTGTTGGTGGCCGCACCGGCCAAGGAGTCGAGCGTGTCGCCCATGATGAAGGTGCCGGAGGCGATGGCGGATGTATTGGCAGGAGGTGCGGCGCTTACGTGGATGAGGCCCAGGTGCAGGGGCAATAGAATAAGGAACCAGCAAATCAGCAACCGCCGGAATGTCGTCATCGGTGTTTGGGCTGAAAACGGGGGCGGGGGCGCTTGGCACGACCGGTTAGAAACCAAACTCATGCCGAACATCATTCTTCTTTGGATCTAAGGGAGTAAAGCTCATTTTTGGCCGGGCCGGAAGCCGTTTACGGCCGTTTGGCCGGCGGCTGAGCTCCCGCAGATCCGGACGCAGCACTGCCGGGGCCGGGGCGTTCTCCGTCCTTCCAACTGTGTTGGTCGACGACCTTGCCGGCTTTCAATTGCGCCTCCGCCTTGATAAAACCGCTGGAATAATAAGCCCGAGCCAGCCCTTCCCCCTGCCCGTCGCGGAGCGGCATCTCCTCGGTCAGCGCTCCCTGCTCGTCCCAGCGCCGGAATACGCCCTGCAATTTTCCCTTCACCACGTTGACTTCCGAGAGCTTCTGGCCGTTCAAATGCCATTTGGTCCGTAATCCGTCCGAAGTCCCCGCCGTATAGTGCTCTTCCACCTGCATCTGGCCGTTCGTGTAATATCCCAGCGAAATCCCTTCCAAGCGCCCATTTGTGACGGTGGACCGCGACTTGAGTACGCCATCCGCATACGTGTCCAGTAAAACACCCGTGAAAGGATTGGTCTGCCCTTTCGGACACCATTGTCCGGCGTGTTGAACCAGATTGGTGAGATGCAGTTCGACCGAGGCGACTTTCAGGCGATTAGAGCCCGAGCGTTTGCTCAAATAGTAGGCCAGCAGGGCGATCCCTGCGGACAGCGAAATCAGCAGGGTAAAGTATGATATCCGGGAAGGTTTCATTTGGGATGATGCTAAAACTCAAAATGTCCCCGTAAGAATAGAGGACAAAAGCCCGGTTGCCTATTGTAAAAACACCGGCCTGTGCAGGAATAAAGCAACGGGTCGGCCCGCGCAAAAGCGGATTGCACCCGGCCCGGAATTCTCCAATGCCCGGAAGTGCTTTGAAGGAGTATCAGCCTGTTTGAGAATTGCTTTTCCACTCCGCTCCCAGCCTGCCTGCCGTCAACCGGTGTCCCAAACACATCGCCAGCCACAATTCCTGAAAGGGATCCTAAAGTCCGGAGCCGGCCCAGGGCACTCCTTTGTGCTTCTCCCCGCAACGCTTTGATGATCCTAATCTGCTTTCTCAGGGCAACTGGAAGGCATTAAGAGCGCGGTTGGTGTCGGTAATAGCCCATTGGTTTATCGGCCAATCGGCATTGCCGTATTTGAGGAAGCGCACGCTTCCATCCGAAAAAGCGAAGTTCGACCCCGCCCCCCGGGTGTTGGGATTGGGCCGGGAATGCCGGCCGGATTCCACCCGGTCAAAGTCGTTGCCGAAGCCCTCCTGCAAATCCATGAAGAAATCCATCGCATCAACTTTCTTCTCGCCTAGAACAATGGTGTCCGAGGTTTTGAGAATGGCAGTCTGTTTGAGCCCCGACCGGGAATAGGTGCCGGCCATGTAGCTGCCAAAATCCGCTGCGCTCAGGTTGTCCTTAAAATAGTCGTTCCAGCCGTTGATGATATAGCTTCGGCTTGCGCCGTCGGCCGTGCCGGCCGCCCCGAAGGTCGCGTTGGCCCCTTGCTGGGCGGCTGAGGGACAGAGCAGGAGGTTGGTGTTCAGATAATAGGTCTGGAGAAGGCTGGGCCAGCGCGGCCAATCATTGGTGCGGGGCGGGAGGTAGCCGGCGCTGTCGTCGGCATAGAGCTGCAGGGAAAGCCCGAGCTGCTTCATTTCGTTGGCGCACTTGATTCGGTTGGCGGCCTCCTTGGCCCGGGCCAGGGCGGGTAAAAGCATGCTGGCCAAAATGGCGATGATGGCAATGACCACCAGCAATTCAATCAGAGTGAACCCCCCGCACCGCATGGTGCATGATGCAAACGGGCCGGAGTCGCTTTTTTTCATGGTTTTTTGCTTCATTCTGACTTTTAATTTTCGAGCTGCTGAATACTGTCCCGGGCACAACGTCAGCTTTGAGCAAATGACCACAAAAACAATTTCAATCGCTCTTGCCGTGATTTTACTCGGTGCCATGAGTCTTTACCTCAACAAGGACTGGTTCGCATCGGATTCTATTCAAATTTCCCATAGGTCTTTGACCCCACGGGACGGGCTGGAGCGCCGCGCCGCCTCCGTGCCGTTGGCCAACCCGGTGGTTTTTTTGGCCAACCGCCACCTGAAGCTCACCTCAGTGCGGGTGGTTCCCGTGAGCGAACTGGCCACCAATAAATACGCCCATCCCGTCTGGGAACTGACCTCGCAGTCCAACTCCGTTCCGGTGGATAAATTTGTTTATGGACACCGTATCCCCGGAATGAAACCCTCTGTTAAGGGCGTCACGGCCGATCCATTGCAGCCGGGGGTGGCTTACCGTTTATTGATCGAAACGGGCGAAGTAAAGACCCAACACGATTTCGTGGCCGTTCCGCATCTGCCCTGACAAGGACGCCGGGGACCGGGCCAAGGTTACCAACACGGGCGGGAGTCTTTCCGCAGGGCCTCTGCAGTTGCGCTCTGCGCGTCCAGTTTGGCGCAAAACACCGGCAACCACAGGCCGGTGCCACGGCTTTTAGGTTCAATCCCCCAGCAGTTTTTTCAGCCGGTCCCGGGCTTGCGTTTCGCGGGAAACATGGAAGGCATCTGAAGGGGCGGGAACAAATTCGCGCCGGACCATTTCAAACCACTCGCAATAATTGGCCTGATGTTTTTCGGCGACCGGTTCAGCGCGACGGTCGCGGCATTCCTGCGCCGAACGGGCTTGGTGGCTCGCGCAATTCAGGCAGACCTTCAGGTCGTAGCCGCAATGGTCACAGCTTTCCAAGCGCCCGGGCGCACCGGACAATTTGTATTCCGTGCCGCACTTCCAACAATGTCGGGTCAGAGCCATGCAAAGAATTTAGGCACTGAAAGGTTTTTATCCAGTCCCGATTGTCTTGCGAAGAAGACTTGGTTTTTCCCGCATCCCCTGTCATGCTTTCAAACCTATGCAACTGGTGAGAGACATTTATGCCGCCAAGGCCGCCACGGGCAAGCCGGTGATTTCTTTCGAGTTTTTCCCGCCCAAAACCGCCGAGGGCGACCGCATCCTGTTTGAAACCACCATCCCTGCGCTGCTGCGGATCAAACCCGATTACTGCTCGGTCACCTACGGTGCCGGCGGCAGCACCCGTGAAAAAACGCTGCTCATCGTGGACCGCATCCAGAAAGAGCATGGGCTTCCGGCTGTGGCCCACCTGACCTGTGTCAACTCCACCCGCGAAGAGTTGCGCGCGCTGCTGACCCAAATCCAGTCCCTAGGGGTAAAAAACATCCTGGCGCTGCGCGGCGATCCGCCCGGTGGCGGGGAGTTTCTGCCTACCTTAGGCGGCTTTGAATTTTCCAGCCAATTGGTCGCATTCATCCGGGAACAGCAGGGTTTTAGCATCGGAGTGGCGGGCTTTCCCGAAGGCCATGTCGCCTGCAAAGCCGGTAAAATGGCCGATTGGGGGCATCTCCGGGAGAAAATCAGCGCCGGTGCGGACTTCGTCATCACCCAGCTCTTTTTCGACAATGCGGACTTTTACTCATTCCGGGATCACCTCACCCGCAAGCTGGGTGTGAATGTTCCGCTTGTGCCGGGGATTGTGGCGATTCTCAGCGCTGCCCAGATCAAGCGGTTCACCGCCCTGTGCGGGGCGCGGCTGCCTGAGTCCTTGTCGCAGCGGCTTGAACAACTGGATGGGGACGACGAAGCGGCCACGGAATTTGGGATTGAGTACGCCACGCGCCAGTGTGAGGATTTGCTCCGTCAGGGTGTGCCGGGAATTCATTTCTACACTCTGAACAAGCCCCATTCAACCCTGCGGGTTCTGAAAAACTTGGGGCTGGCCTGAGGGCCGGCCGGGATTCATTTCCCGGCTAGCACGGCGCTGATTTTCCTGCGCAACTCAATGGTGACGGCGTCCACGGAGCGGTTGCCGTTGACGATGGTGAATCCGTAGGTTTTCTGCAGCCGTCGAAAGACCGTGCGCATGGCCGTCTGGTAGTGCACAAAGCTGTCGAACACATCCCGCGAAAGCCCTAGATCCATCCCGCTCTCCCAGTAATCCAGCGTCGCGTTCTTGGCCAGATTGCGTTGAACCAACTCCTCGGCCTCGACCTCAAGGTAGAAAACCGCGTCCGGCTCAAGCGCGATGCTGTAAATGTTTTTCAGCCACCCCTCATCCATTCCCCGGACCATGTCCCGGGCCATCAGAGTGTAAATGTAGCGGTCGGCCAGCACAATGAAGCCCGCCTTGAGCGCAGGCAGGATGATGTTTTCCAGCTGGTCTGCAAAGTCGGTGGTGTAAAAGAGGCTCAGGGTGGTGCGGCTTAGAATGTTCCCCTCTTGGGCCCGTTCAAGCTCCTCGCTGACCAGAGTGGACCGCTTCAAGCCGACCTGGACGGTGGCATGGCCGCAGGTTTCCAGCCACTCCACCAGACGGGCGATCTGGGTGGATCGCCCGGAACCGTCGGCACCCTCGACGGCGATGAGTTTACCAACCAGCTCGTCCGCTTTGACGCCGGGGATGCCGTGGCCGTAAAAGCGGCGGCGGCCGGGGGAGGGGACGGGGATGTGGTTTTTCAGTTGGGCTTTCATTCTGCCGCCTCATCCTCCACCTCAAGCAATCGGACTTTACGCCGCACCGGGGGCGGCAGCGGCAGCGGGGTGTGCCGTTTGAATCGATCCAGATCAATCCTCCGGCTCACTAGCTGACGGACAATGCTCTGCTGCGCCTCAATGCGCTGATTGGCATCCATCACAACAAAGTCGAACTCGGTGCTCATGGACAGGTACTGCTCAAGAATCCGGCCCTGGAAAATGCGGAAGCTTTCAAAAGGATCCGCCGAAAGCCGCAAATCCATCCCGGCCTCGAAAAACTTTAGTTTGGGTCGGCCGTCCAGAATGCGGTTGAGGGACACTTCCAAGTCCGCTTTGAAAAAAAAAGTGAGATCCGGCAGGGCCGCGAAGTCATACATGCCCCGGACCCAGTCGGGCGGACAACCCCGAACCACATCCCGGGCAAAGGCCGTGAAAATATAACGGTCGCAGAGAACCACGTATCCGGCCCGCAGCAACGGCAGCAGATGCCGCTCGTAGCGGTCGGCAAAGTCGGTGGCGTGGATGAGGCTGAAGGTGGTGGGGGTGAGCAGTTCGCGTTTCTTGCCCTTGCTGGTGGCCGATTTGACCAGCTCCGATGAGTTCCACTCGCTGAAATAGACCCTCACGCCTTCGGCCTCCAGCCAGCGGCGCAGCAGATAGATCTGCGTGGATTTACCCGAACCGTCGAGTCCCTCGACTGCGATGAGCCGGCCCGGAAATTTCAGTTGGGCGAAGGTTTTCATTCCTCTGCGGAATCCAACCTAGATCTTCGCGCCGGCAAAACAATGTTTTTCACCATCTATTTGGCGAATGATTCCGCTAGGGCCACCGCCTGCAACATCGCCTTGGCCTTGTTCACGGTCTCCTCAAATTCAGCTTGCGGCGTGGAATCGTTCACCCAACCGCCGCCGGCCTGCACATACGCCCGACCGTTCTTGAGCAGTGCCGTGCGAATCGTGATGCAGCAATCCAGATTCCCGTTGAAGGAGAAATAGCCCACGCACCCGCCGTAGGGACCGCGCGTGGTCTGCTCCAATTCGGCAATGATCTGCATGGCGCGGATTTTCGGGGCGCCGCTCAGTGTTCCGGCCGGAAAGGTGGCCCGCATCAAATCATAGGCGCTGCGCTCCGGCGACAAGCGTCCTTCCACCTGCGAGACGATGTGCATCACATGGCTGTAGCGCTCGATGATCATCAGATCCTTCACCTCCACGCTGCCAAAATCGCAAACACGGCCCAGATCGTTCCGCGCCAGATCCACCAGCATCACATGCTCGGCCCGCTCCTTCGGATCGGCCAGCAATTCCTGCTCCAGCGCCGCGTCCTCGGCCGCCGTCTGGCCCCTGCGCCGAGTGCCGGCAATCGGCCGGATCTCCACCCCGCGATCCTCGCAGCGGACATGAATCTCCGGGGATGCTCCGACCAGGGAAAACCCGTCCAGCTCCAGAAGGAACATGTAGGGGGAGGGATTGACCGAGCGGGCGGCGCGGTAGACATCCAGGGGCGAAGCCTTGACAGGTGTGGAAAAGCGCTGGGATCCGACCACTTGGATGATGTCGCCCGCGGCGATGTATTTTTTTGCGGCCAGAACGTTTTTTTGGAATTGTTCCGGTGAAACATTCGACTCGAAATGAATCGCCGGCATCTGCGCCGGAAGGGATACCGGATGATGTTCCGCCGGCTGTTCCAGCAATGCCATCAGGCGCTCAATCTCCCCCACCGCATCCTCATAGGCTTCAGTCGGGCTGGCGGCATCCTCAAGGCAGGCATTGACCAGAATGGTGAGAGTCTGGGCCACGCGATCAAACACCAGCAATTGATCGGCAATAATAAAATACATCGTCGGGGTGGCCAGCTCATCGTGGGTCGGGCGGGGAACGACGGGCTCGACGTCATGAATGAACTCGTAACCGATGAACCCCACTGCGCCGCCGGTGAACCGTGGCAGGCCCGGCACCGCCACGGCACGGTATTTTTTCATCACCCGCTCCACCACTTCCAGTCCGTCTTTGACGCAGCTCTCGCATGGTTCGCGACCGGGCGCGGGAATGGCAAATTTCCCGACGGCACGCCCGTTCTCGAGCACCTCAATGCGGTTGCCTGTCTGCTTGATCACCGCCCGGGGATTGCAACCGACGAAGGAATAGCGTCCCAGATGCTCACCGCCTTCGACGGATTCAAAAAGAAAAGACTCTCCCTGGCCGCGGATCTTGCGATAGGCCGAAAGCGGGGTTTCAATGTCGGCGAGCAGACGGCGCGTGACGGGGATAAGGTTGCCCTGCCCGGCCAGTTTCAAAAAATCTTCCAGCTTCGGTGAATACATTGCGCCTTATCTTTGCGGTCCGGGCGGATTTTCGCAAGCCCTCGCCAACGGCGGCATCTCCGCGCTCTGCAGGCTCTCCCCCACTGAAGCGGCGGCATCTTCCTGGCGGAGTCGCCGGGATTCGCAGTTCCGGCAACTCAGGCGCCAGAGGCCTAGCAGGCTGTAAAACGCCACCGCCACCGCATATACCAAAATCCCCACCCCAATCCCCGAAGCCACCAGTAGGGGGGATCCGAGATAAATCAACGCCATGCCCACAGCCGCCGGCAGCACCGTGTTGCCCGCCAGGCAGGAGAGGTAAAGCGCAACCGAGGTTTTCCGGAGCCGCTCGACATGCCAGTCACGGTAGGCCCCTTCGCCCATCGATCTCATCAGCCAGGCGGATTGGAAGTTGCGCGCCGCCACCAGAAGGCTGGTGGTGGACAGGGCCAGCGCCGCCAGCGGCCAGCGGGCCAGCGCAAGGCAAACGGCAATATTCAATACCGCGCCCCGGCCCCAGCCCAGTTTTTTGGCGATGGGATTTCCTTCCAGCATCAGATTGGGAGTGGCCACCCAGGTGCTCAGAAAATCCATTCCCCTCGACAGCACCAGCAAGACCAGCAACAGCCAATATCCCCGGCTCGCAAATGGAATGGACTCGTCCATGAAAAACAACGGCTAAACCCCAAGCCCTAGGGGACTCCAAAACCCGGCTCGCAAAAAACGGAACCCGGGCATCAAAGATTCCTTAATGTCTTCGGTCAAAAAGGTTTTTGACCTTGGCCTGTTTGGGAAGGGGCTGCGCATTATTTCTTTTTGTAGATTTCCTCCGGCTTGAGCAACCGGGGCTCGGTTTCGCGGCTGCCGGCTCCGTCCGCCTCCACGGAACGGAAGAAGCACGAGTGATAGCCTTCATGGCAGGCCGGTCCGTGTTGCTCCACTTGGATTAAAAGCGTGTCGCCATCGCAATCGAAGGCGATGTCCTTGACGGTTTGGGTGTGGCCGCTCTCCTCGCCCTTCATCCAGAATTTCTGGCGGGAACGGCTCCAGAAATGGGTCTTGCCCGTGGTAATGGTCTGTTCCAGTGAAGCCCGGTTCATCCAAGCCATCATGACCACGCGCCCGGTCCGGTGTTCCTGCACGATCGCCGGAATCAGTCCGTTGGCGTCAAACTTCAGTTTTTCGTAAAAGCTCATAAGCAAACCGCTGCGTATCAGCGGATGCCTTCAGAGAATAGAGGTTGAAAAACCTTTTTCAACCCCCAGCCGCTTTCACCCCGAAAAAACCAGCTCAAACGGACCGCCGCCGCAGAACCGCGGGCAATGCATGGCCCAATCCATCTCCTCAGACCTTGGGTAGAAAAGCGAAGGCCACCGCAGCCAGAAGACAACCAAATGCCGCCAGATGATTCCACCGGAGACCTTCCCCGAGGTAAAAGGTGGCAAACGCACCGAAAACAGTGAGCGTGATGAATTCCTGCAGGATTTTGAGCTGGGTGGCGGAATAGACTGAACTGCCCCAGCGATTGGCGGGCACCTGCAGCACATACTCGAAAAAAGCGATCCCCCAGCTGGCTAGAATCACAGCGAACAACGGCCGCGACTTGAATTTCAAATGCCCATACCAGGCAAAGGTCATGAACAGGTTCGAGCAGGTCAGCAACAGCACCGGCAACCAGCGGGATTGAGTCAAATTCATCCGGCAATTCAAGCAAGCCGGGCAAGACGCGGCAAGCGCGCGATCGGCGCCTTTCGGGTTGGGCAACCGCAGGTCAACCGTAAGTTCCCACCTTCATGAACGCTAGGAATTTCATTGCGCTCCTGCTGCCGCCGCATCGTCAGGCGGCGGCATCTTGATCGCATTGGTATTGCACTTGCGGATCACATCTTCCAGCTTCCAACTTTCTGCCCGACGTGCCGGCATCGGGCTCACGATCCTTCCCCAAACGGCCCGCCGGCCCGCTATTCAAAGCCCCAGCCTGCAATCCGTGAATACCCCACTGCGATTGCATGACGCACATCGCTGCTCCTGAATGGAGGCGCAGGCAATCGGTCAGGGCTTGTTCGTCGCGCCGCCCCTCGCACTGTCAGGCTGATACGGTCCGCCGGCCGTCAACACGGAAAAGGTTCGGCGGCTGGGCCGCCCGTTGGAGCCTTGATCCGGCCGACATGCAGGAACTTGCCCGCGGCTTGGCGGGGCAGGCTCCGTGCCTCTATTGACAGCCACCGGCACTTGTCCCACTATTGAATGCGAAGGAGCAATTGCCCATGTCTATCGAACTCGAAACCCCTAACTTCCCGAAAACGGTTGAATTAAAAGAGCACTTCCGCTGCGTGCTGCGTCCGTTGGAGCGGAGCGATGAAAAGCAGTTTTACGACTTCTTCCAAGCGGTGCCGGAACCCGAACATCTCTTCATTAAACACCGGGTGTCCGATCCCAAATTGATCCATGACTGGTGCCAGCACATCGATCTGGGCCGCAACTTCCCCCTGCTCGCGCTGGTCGCGAATAAAATTGTCGGCGCCGCCACCCTCCATCAGCAACTGGCCGGATGGAAGCGGCACATCGGCCGGGTGAGCGTGCTCGTGCTGCCACAGTTTCGGGGTCGCGGGCTGGCCCGGGCCATGGTCGGCGAAATCGTGCGCATCGCCCGCAACCTCGGTCTGGAACGGGTGGAGGCCGAGTTCATCGGCGAGCAGGATGCCGCCATCAGAATGTTCGCCCTCCTGGGGTTCAGCAATCTCGCGCGCTTCGAGAATTATGTGAAAGACATGCAAGCCGTCTCTCATGATTACGTGCTCATGGGCCTGAATTTGAAGGTGGATGAGGAATACGCCGGCGTAGGAGGATGATCCCCCCGGCAGGATGGCAGGCATTGAGGCGCTTGACCGGGGTGCCAAGCAGGTGCCTGATTCAAAACGTGATATCCGGCTTCCAAACCGCCGGCGGCTCCCTTAAAATTGAATGAAATCATTGCATTGAATGCCACCATTCTTTTTGAAGCCCGGCCGGCACCCATTTAATTGGGTGGAAAATTCAAACCCGTCAAATCTATTCACCCCGGACCCTACCGGATTTCTTTTCGTCGGAATCTAAACCTTCTCATGCCACCCGAAACCTGTCCCCACTGTGGTGCGGAGCTTCCCCGGCACGCCCGGGCCTGTCCGGAATGCGGGTCTGACGAACAGACCGGCTGGTCGGACGACGCGCGACGGGAGGACTTGGGTCTGCCCGCGGAGGGCTTTGATTACGATGATTTTGTCCAGCGGGAGTTTGCAGGCGGCAAACCGGTGCCCCAGGGACTGCGCTGGTATTGGTGGCTGGTCGCCCTATTGTTGCTGGCGGCAATCCTCTGGACATTTCTGCGCTGATCTGGTTCAGAGTCGACTCCGGATCCGGCTGGTAAAGCCGGCCCGCGGTGTCAGTTTACAAAGCTGGTTTCATTGGCCTCCAGCAGTGCCTGCCCAAACTCCTCCCATGCGGTCAGCGGAACGGGTTTGCTGAGATTGTTGACGCGGCGGCCCTGGGCCGGGTTTTTCTTTGACTGGCGAAGCGGCTTTTTCCTCACTGCAGCCGCATTTGCGTCGGGTGGCATCTGTGCGGATAGATCGGGGAGAAGCGGCGCTTGGGCGATGAACTCCAGCCCCAGGCGAATCTCCTGGGGTTTGGGCAAACGCTGATAAACGCGTTCATATAAAAAAACAATCCGCGACAAGTCATTCGCGAGCGTTTGGAATTTCGGCCCGGCCGCCAAGCGTCGGGCCTGCCCTATCACCAGCGGGCTGTTCATGAAAAAGAGAGCCTGCTGGGGCACAATGGTGTCGTGGCGCTTTCCATTGGGCATGTCAGGATTGGCAAAATCAAAGTTCACGAGTACGTCGTCGATGTCCGACCGGTCCACCCGCCCGTAAATGGTCCGGCGTGTGGAATCGGTTTGGCTGGCGAAATCCACCGGCCTCCCATACATCGTGGGATCCAGGTTTCCGCCGACCGCCAGGAGTGAATCGCGGATTGCCTCGAATTCCAGGCGTCGGATGTTCGCGCGCCACAGCAGCCGGTTGCTCGGATCCGCCTCCGCGTACTGCGGGTTGTCGGCGCTGCTCTCCTGATAAACGCTGGAGAGCAGGATGAGCCGGTGGACCTTTTTCAGGCTCAGGCCGCACTCCTGAAATCCTGCTGCCAGATAATCCAGCAATTCCGGGTGGCTGGGAGGATCGGAGCGGGTCCCGAAATCATCAGGGGTTGGAACCAGTCCTTCGCCAAAATGGTGCTGCCAGAGACGGTTGACCAGCACGCGCGGCATGAGCGGGTCGTTTTGGTTGACAATCGCATGGGCGAGTTGGAGCCGTCCGCTGCCATTGGTCCAGTCCACCCGGTTTGGGCCGGCCAGTAACTCCAAGAAGTGCCGCCGGACCACCGGGCCGTGGTTGCCAGCCTCCCCGCGCAGAAGCACCGGCGAATCGTGCGGCTTGGGCGAGTCATGCAACACCATGGCCCGCATCGGCGCTCCGGGATGTGTCATTTCCAGACGGTTTACCGCAACCGCATTGGTTCGGGTGTCCCTCTGGTTTTTCTTGATTCCTTCCCGATCGCCCGTCTTGCGCAAGGCGGTGGTCTGCGCTTGCAGTGCTTCCCTGTCCGCCTCCAGCCTCATGCGCTGCTTGTAATAATCCTCATACGCCGGCGTGCTTTTCAACTTCTCCACCACAGGTTCCACCGAAGGCTCAACGCTGCTGGCAAACACCCCGTGTAGCGAGTAGTAGTCCCGGGTCGGGATGGGATCGAATTTATGGTCGTGGCAGCGGGCGCATGAAACCGTCAACCCAAGAAAGGCTTTCGTCGTGACATCAATCCGGTCGTTGATGATGTCGTTGGCCATTTCCATGAAATGCTCGCCCACGGTCAGAAAACCTAACGCGGTCAGGTTGGTGGGATTTCTCACCGTTGCCGGGAGCCGGTCGGCCGCCAGCTGCTCAATGATGAAAAGATTGTAGGGTTTGTCGTCGTTGAAACTCCGGATCACGTAATCGCGGTAGGTCCAGGCATAGGGGGAATTTCCGTCGTCCCTTTGGCGGCGCACCATTCCCTTCGTGTCGCTGTAGCGCGCCACATCCAGCCAGTGTCTGGCCCATCGCTCTCCATATCGGGGAGAGGCAAGCAGCCGGTCCACGACTTTCGCGAAGGCACCGGGCGAATCGTCCTGCAGGAAGTTTTCAACCTCCTCCATCGTCGGAGGCAGGCCGATCAGGTCGAAGGAGACGCGCCGGATCAGGGTGCGTTTGTCGGCCGGTGGATTGGGCTTGAGCCCTTTCTCCTCCAGTTTTGCGAGAATGAAATGATCCAGTGCAGTCCGGCACCAGCCGGCATCCTGCACTGCCGGCACGGCCGGCTTGGTGAGCGGTCGCCAGGCCCAGTGCGTTTTGACCGGATCGGGTCCGGGCACCCGGACCCCGGTGGCAACCCGCGGGTCCGGCGCCCCCATGTCAACCCAGGCCCTCAGATCGTCGATTTGCCCCGGCGTGAGCCGATCCCCTTTGGGCGGCATTTGCAGATCAGGATCGTCCCCGCGCACAGCCTTGATTAGCAGGCTTTTCTCGGAATCGCCCGGAATCAGGCCCGGCCCGGTGTCGCCGCCTTTGCGCAAGCCTTCCCGGCTGTCGAGCAGCAGGCCGCCCTTGATTTTCTCCGACCGCAGGCTGTGGCACTTGTAGCAATTATCCGCCAGCACCGGCCGGATTTTGTTTTCAAAAAAAACTTCCTGTGCCGGCGTCAGTTCCGCCGCCGCCCCGCCGGCCAGCGGCAGACAGAAAAAAAAACACCCTCCAGAACCAGTCCCCCGCCAAGCGCCCCGCCGGACCGGGACGCAGCGGGCGATCCATCCATATGGACAGGGGTTGACGCCGGGTTTTCATCAGGAAAGGATCGCCTTGATGACGTTGCCTTCCACGTCAGTGAGGCGGAAATCGCGGCCGTTGTAGCGGTAGGTCAAGCGCTTGTGATCAAACCCAAGCAGGGCCAGCAGCGTGGCGTGCAGGTCGTGGATGTGGACTTTGTTTTCGACCGCGGCCGCCCCGAATTCATCGGTAGCTCCGTAACTCATTCCGCGCTTCACTCCGGCCCCGGCCAGCAGCGTTGAAAAGGCCTTCGCATTGTGGTCGCGCCCCGGATTGTCACCGCCATTATGATCGCGCACCGGTTTGCGGCCGAACTCGCCCCCCAGATGATTAAAGTGCTGTCGAACAGATTGCGCTGTTTCAGGTCGGTGATCAGCGCCGCCAGCGGTTGATCGATTTCCTTGGCCCGCTCGGGCAGGCGCTCGGCAATGTCCTGATGATGATCCCAACCGCCGGCCCAGACCTGCACAAAACGGACACCCCGCTCGATCAAGCGCCGGGTGATGAGGAGCTGGTTCCCCTGGCTGGTGCGGCCGTAGAGTTCCCGCATGGCCGGCGGTTCCTTGCTTAAATCGAACGCGTCCGTGGCTTCCGTCTGCATCCGGAAAGCCATCTCATAGGACTGCAGCCGGGCCTCCAAAGCGGCTTCTTTCGCGAGATCCAGAGCATGCAGCTCGTTTAATTTTCGGACTAAGTCCAATTGCCGGCGCTGTTCCTCCGGCGGCGTCTGGCGGTTGCGGATGTTTTCAATCAGTTGATCCACCGTCGTCAGTTTGGTGTTGATGCTCACTCCCTGATACAGGCCGGGGAGAAAAGAGGATTGCCAGTTGGAGCTGCCGCCTGTGGGCACGCCGCCCGGCCGCAGGGAAACAAAACCGGGCATGTTCTGGTTTTCAGTCCCCAGCCCATAAAGCACCCACGATCCCAGGCTGGGCCGGGCAAAACGCGTGGAACCTGTGTTCATGAAAACCGTAGCCACCTCATGCGCCGGAATGTCTGTATGACACGACCGCACCACACAGAGGTCGTCAGCCAATTCGCCCAACTTCGGGAACACCTCGCTGACCTCCAGACCGGATTTACCCTTCCTTCCAAAAGCGAAGGGTGATGACATCGCCACCCCGGTGGAATTGGGAATGGGCTGGCCGTCGTATTTCGTCAGCGCCGGTTTTGGATCCCAAGTGTCGACCTGCGAGGGGGCACCTTGGGCGAAAACATGAATCACATGCTTGGCTTTGGCGGGGAAATGCGGTGATTTCGGGAGGAGTGAAGAGGGTTCCATCGCGCAAGCGGGTGAGGAAAAAAGCCCCTCCCCGACCAGCGCCGCCAGACTCAATGCCCCAAAACCCATCCCCGCACGGTTAAGAAATTGACGGCGTGTCAAAAAATGGTCCTGCAAACGGCCGGAATGCTCCTGTGCGAACTTCACGTTGTCGTTCATAAGCTTGGCAATATACACACTCGGACGCTCAAATCGGTCCCGAGGTTTCAGCTTTATGCAGGTGTGATGCCAAGCGCCCACTCTTGAAAGCCGTTTCAAGCTTGAGTGTCAACAGGGCACAGAACATTCGGAGTGACCCAATCAAAACGCCGGCCTTAGTGTTCCCAGATCGCATTGAGGGGGAAGTCTCCTGAGCCAAACCTATGACCCCGGATTAAGCCTGAGAAACCATTCCGGGTCGCCCACAAAATCCGTCATCAGACCGGCCGCGTCAGCGTCGCGGATCGGCAGGTATTTTCCGGTCGCCACCGCCAGAAGTTCGCCAGCCGGGTTTTTCAGCTTGGCCTTGGCCTCATAAACCCGGTTGCGCCGGTTGGCTAAAAGCTCCCCGCTGACGTGCAGTTCCTCCCCGGGCCGGGCCGGTTTGACAAAACGCACCTTTAGTTCGGCGCAAAAGGCAAAACGCCGGGTGGCAACCGCGCAAGCCCAGACCATGATTTCATCCAACAGCGTGGAGACAATCCCCCCGTGGACAACCTGCTGGAAACCAACATGCTCGGCACGGGGGTGAACCGCGTGCGGACCGTCCGCCCATCGCTTTCAAAGCGGAGATTCAAGCCGGCCGGGTTGGCCTCGCCACAGACGAAGCAGGAACGGGTGTGGGGCAAAGTGCGCATCAGCCCAATAAGCGGTTGCCTTTCCCGGGCCGCAAGCTGAAAATCTCCCGCTCGCGTCAGGTGCCGGATTGACGCGGGAATCCGATCGCCGTCCGGAATAAAAATGATTAGAATATTTTTTCACGCCGTCTAACTCGCATGTCTGCTGTGGATTCGCCCCGGCCAAGGATCGTCGTGGATGGAAAGTTTTTCCGTCTGGGCGGCCAAAAGTTCGTGGTCAAGGGCGTGGCCTACGGGCCCTTTCCTCCCAATGCCCAAGGTCTCCCATTTCCCGGACCGGAACAGGCCGCCGCGGATCTGGATCAGATCCGGGAACTGGGCGCCAACACGTTGCGCCTTTACCACGTCCCGCCGCGATGGTTCCTCGATCTGGCCCTGGAGCGCAGCCTGTTCGCGTTTGTGGACATTCCATGGAACAAACATTTGAGTCTGGATTCGGAACCGCGTCGCGAGGCGGCACGCGAGGCGGTCCGTCAAGCAATCGCCGCCGTCGGAAGGCATCCCGCCGTGTTTGCCTGCAGCCTCGCCAATGAAATCCCCCCCGACTTGGTGCGCTGGCATGGCGCGGGCGCCGTCGCTGGTTTTTTGGATGAACTCGCCACCTTTGCCCGGCGTATTGCCCCGGACTGTCTTCTGACTTTCTCAAACTTCCCGCCCACCGAATTCCTCCAGCCCGGGAACCTGGATTTCGTCTGCTTCAACATCTATCTCCATCATGAAGCCCCCTTCAAAAACTACCTGGCCCGGCTCCAAATGCTGGCCGATTCCCGGCCGTTGATCCTGGGTGAATTCGGGATTGATTCGATCCGCGAGGGCGAAAGGCGGCAGAAGGAACTGCTTTCCTGGCAGATAGAGACCGCATTTCGAGGCGGACTAGCTGGCGCCGTGGTGTTTACTTATACGGATGAGTGGTTCAAAGACGGACGGATCGTGGAGGATTGGAAGATGGGGCTGGTCACCCGCCAGCGCGCCCCCCGGCCGGCCTTCCACGCCGTGGGCGAAGGCTTCCGCATCGCCCCGCATTTCGCCTTGAGCCGTCATCCAAAAGTCTCGGTGGTGGTCGCCAGCTACAATGCGGCCCGCACCCTGCAGGTCTGCCTCGATTCACTTCAGCGCCAGAATTATCCCTTCTGCGAAATCATTCTGGTGGATGACGGATCCACCGACTCCACCCCGCAAATCGCCGCCCTGAACCCCTCAGTCCGCTATTTTCGGCACCTGCAAAACCTCGGATTGTCCGTCGCCCGCAACACTGGAATCACCGCGGCGACGGGGGAGATCGTCGCCTTCACCGATGCCGACTGCCGCGCGGACGAAGACTGGCTGCGTTATTTGGTTGGAGACCTGTTGGACAGTGAGTTTGCCGGCATGGGCGGCCCCAATCTCCTGCCGCCGGAAGATTCCGCGGTGGCGGCGGCGGTGATGGCTTCCCCCGGCGGACCGGCGCACGTCATGCTCACCGACCGTCAGGCCGAGCATATTCCAGGCTGCAACATGGCCTTCTACAAGTGGGCGTTGGAGGAAATCGGCGGGTTTGATCCGGTCTTTCACAAGGCCGGGGATGATGTCGACGTTTGCTGGCGCCTGCAGCAGGCGGGCTACAAAATCGGATTCAGTCCGGGTGGATTCGTCTGGCACTATCGCCGGGCCACGATTCAAGCCTATCTCAAACAGCAGCATGGCTACGGTGAGGCGGAGGCTCTGCTTGTGCGCAAGCATCCGGAAAACTTTAATTCGTTTGGCGGCGGCCTGTGGCGCGGCCGGATTTATGCCCCGGCCAAGTTCAGCGTCGAGGTCCATCGGTCCATCATTTATCACGGCTTGTTCGGCAGCGCCGGCTTTCAAAAGCTTTACACCGCCGGCCCCGCCACCATGCTGATGCTCTGCACCACGCTGGAATACCACCTGTTCGCCACACTTCCCGCGTTTATTCTGTCTGTGCCCTTCCCTTATTTGCTGCCGGTAACGGTATTGAGCCTGGTGATTCCACTGGCCATCTGCTCGGCTGCCGGCTTGCAGGCAAGCCTTCCCGCCGACCGCACGCGGTGGTGGTCCCGGCCGCTCGTCGCCCTGATGTTCTTGCTGCAGCCCGTGATCCGGGGCTGGGCCCGATACCGCGGCAGGCTCACCCTGCGCCCCCCGGCCCCGGCCGTGCAGGATTCGCTGGATTCAATCGCCCTGCGTAAGAGCGGGCATCCTTTGGATGAGGTTTCCTACTGGACTGAAAAGAGAATCGAGCGGCTGGAGTTTGTCGCAACCCTGCTTCGCCGCCTCGAGCAGGCACACTGGCCGCACCGCACCGACACCGGCTGGAGCGAGTTCGATCTGGAGATCTACGGCAGCCGCTGGAGCCAATTGCAGCTCACCACCGTCGCCGAGGATCATCCGGGTGGGCGTCAGCTCATTCGCTGCCGCCTGCGCGCCACCTGGTCGCTGCTGGCCCAGCTCGCCTTTGGATCCTTGCTCGGCGCCGATCTTCTGCTGATTGGTTTGCTTGGTCCGGGACGGTTTTGGCCTTGGCTGTTGCTTGGCACCCTGCCTCTGTATGATTGGGCCCGGCGGCGCGACCAGCGCAGGCTCCAGAGCATCGCAGCCGTGTTTTTGGACGAACTTGCCCGGGGGCGGGGTTTGGCCAAAATCCAAACAGAATAGCTCGTTTTTTCAGGCGGCTTTGCGCCGGATCTTGCTGGTCAACTTGAAATTTTCTTTCGCTCTTTTCCGCGTTTCGTGTTTACACTTTTACCCCGATGATCCAATACCTCGATTTGCTTCGCGACGTCCATGCCCGCGGAAAATTCAAAGCCGACCGCACCGGCACCGGCACTCATTCCCTGTTTGGCGCGCAGATCCGCTGTTCCTTGCGCGATTCCTTTCCCCTGCTCACCACCAAAAAGGTCCACACCAAATCCGTCATCTACGAATTGCTCTGGTTCCTGCGGGGCGACACCAACATCAAATGGCTCAACGATCACGGCGTCTCGATCTGGAACGAGTGGGCCGACGCCGGGGGGGATCTGGGCCGGGTTTACGGCGCGCAATGGACCGACTGGCGCACCGCCGACGGCCGGTCGATCAACCAGATCGATGAGGTCATTGCCCAGATCAAAAAGAATCCCGAGA
Organism: uncultured Verrucomicrobiota bacterium; assembly: GCA_903873415.1. Lineage (GTDB taxonomy): Bacteria > Verrucomicrobiota > Verrucomicrobiia > Limisphaerales > CAIQOK01 > CAIQOK01. The sequence goes on from CAIQOK010000102.1 coordinate 26,708, forward strand.
GCCGCCGGTTGATCGTCAGCGCTTGGAATCCCGGGGAGATCCAGGGCATGGCCCTGCCGCCGTGCCATACGCTCTTCCAATTTTATGTGAGCGAGGGCGAATTAAGCTGCCAGCTTTATCAGCGCAGCGCGGACATCTTTCTGGGCGTGCCCTTCAACATCGCCAGCTATGCCCTGCTCACCCTCATGGTGGCCCAAGTGTGCGGACTCAAGCCGGGCGACTTCGTTCATACCTTCGGCGACCTGCACCTCTACTCCAACCACGTCGAGCAGGCCAAACTCCAACTCTCTCGCCAACCCCGTCCCCTGCCGCAGATGCAATTGAATCCGGCGGTGAAAGACATCCATGGCTTCCGGTTCGAGGATTTCGTTCTCTCGGGCTATGATCCGCATCCCCCCATCAAGGCACCGGTGGCGGTGTGAAGTCCGGCCCGGAGAAAATCCAGGCTCACCGCAAAGCATTCAGTTCAGAGCGGCGGTGTATCGCGAATAAGGCGGCTCAAAAGCCGGGAAAACCGCTTGCGCCTCTCCAGAGTTCAATCGCAAGGGGGGATTGCCGGATCGCTTGATTGGCGAAAGCCAGCCGTGCAAATCGCCGCCATTGGGAGCAGTTTCCACCTCCGGCCTTGAGCTCTGAAACCCCTCCCGCTAAATGACTGCGATTGAACCCGCGCTGAAAAACCGGATTGCATTGCCGACACCCGCCATATGCCCAACGATTGTGACACGAAGGAAGGGAGGCGGTCGCTGAATGGTTTCTCCGGATGCAAAGAGCGCCATGAAAATGGCAAAGCGCATCGCAGTATGGCCGCGCCCGGAGAACGGTCGCGTGTTCCGCCTAACGATGGCCGGGATATTTTGGATTCAGCTTCTTATGGAGTTGATCCAGTGGGGGAGTCCACCGGCAACTTTGACGTGCCTGAGAGTCCGGACCCGATAGAAACCCATTTGAGTGTGGGTTCAATTGGGAAATCGCCGTGCGCGAGGCACCTGACAGAAATGATTTTATACCGGTCTTTTTATCAAAACCCGCGGGCGATTTGGCACCGATTCATCCTCAAACCCTCTCCCTGCAGGGCGGAGATCAGGCCCCGAAAGCTCTTATTCTCAAAACCCGGTCCGCTGTCCAGTAGGGCGATGCCAAACGAGCGGTAGTCTTAGCAGAGGTCGTGAGGAGGGGGGCACTTGTTTCATCCTAAAAACCGCACTTGGGATCAACCGCGGATCTCCGACCACCCGAAAGCAGCAGTGGGATAAAACCTAAGTAAACGTGAAGAGCTTTGTGAGGCGGAGGAATCGGAAGCCCTTTTCTAACTGCATGGTCGATTTGGCATGGGGCGTAAG
>CAIQOK010000103.1 GCA_903873415.1 uncultured Verrucomicrobiota bacterium
GGACGAAAGCCCTTGGGCCAGCGGCTATAAGGTCGAGCTCTGGGCCGGCCCGGATGCCACCGCTTTGGGCACCGCCGGCAGCTTCTATGGCCCTACCTCGTATGGATCCAGCGGCCAGTTCGCTGTCCGTCAGGCCTACGTTTCTCTACGCACGCCGATCGGCAATGGCATCGACTGGAAAATCGGTGTGTTTGACACGATCGTCGGCTACGAAGGGCTGAGCTCCCCCAACAATCCGAACTACACTCATTCTTACGGTTTCGGCATTGAGCCCACCACCCACACCGGTATCTTGGGTTCCTACAAGGTTTGTGACTCTGTTTCGTTCAGCGCCGGCGTGGCCAACACCGCTGGTCCCTTGATCAACGAGCGCAATGTGACTACCTCCGGTGGCACGATTGAGTCCTACAAGTCCTATCTCGGTTCCGTGACCTTCACGGCTCCTAAAGACATGGGCTTCCTGAGCGGCTCCACCCTGACTGGCGGAATTGTTAACGGTTTCAACTCCGGTAGCATTGCTGGTGTTGCTGAGCAGGTGAACTACTACGTCGGAGCCACATTGAACACCCCGGTCACGTCCCTCAAGGTGGGTGCTTCCTATGACTACGCCGGAGTCGGCAACCAGGCCCTGACTCAGGCAAACCCCTATGCCAATGCTACCTCCGTTTACTTGGCTTACCAAGCGACTGAGAAGCTGGCTTTGAATCTCCGCGAGGAATATGCGTCCGCCACGAGCGCCTCCTACTTCAGCGGCGCCGGGGACCACGGTCGCGTGGTCGGCACCACCGTCACCGCCGCCTATGATCTCTGGAAGAACGTTGTCAGCCGCGCTGAGTTCCGTTGGGACCATACCACCACCGGCGTGAACAGCTTCGGCAGCGGAACCGGAGAATCCTCCTACTCGCCTAACCGCGAAAACGCGTTCCTCGTGGCCGCGAACATCATCTACAAGTTCTAATCTGATTTAGAACCCTCTGGCCCCTTCCGGATCTTCCGGAAGGGGCTTTTTTGTTGTCTGCGGATCAGGCGACGACGGGCTGTAAATTCAGCTTTGGCGCACTATGTCGGGAGTGCTTCGGCCCGAGCCGCGAGTTTTTCGGGTTGAACTGTTTTCGCGCCGCAAGGATGGGCTTGGCCTAATCGGTTGCAGGATGTCAGCGTTGTGAGATTCGATCTTTGGCATTCTGGCGCGCTGGGCAAGGGGTCTGGGAGCGGAAATCAGAGGTCAGGGGGCTTAAAGTCTTACCGGTTTTTTCAGTGTTTTTATTGCAGCGTTACGCTGGATTTTTTTGGTTCGTGTATTGCCGGCAATTTCGGTGGGTTTTCATTCCAAAAACCCGAAGAGGTCGGTTTTGGTGAGGGGGAGATCAGCTCATGCCGCGGTGTTTGGCGGCCTAATACGAACTGTTTTTTGGGAAACGTGAAATTGTAAAAACAGGCGTTGACACTTTGTCGGGAATCTGGTTTTCTTTCTCTCCCTCTTTTGGGGAAAAATTTATGTACGCTGTTTTAGAAACTGGTAGCAAACAATATCGCGTCGTGGTCGGTGACAAGTTGCAGATTGAACGTCTTGAGGTTGAGGCGGGGCAGCTGTTCACTTTTGACCGCGTCTTGCTGGTCAACAACGAGGGGAAACTCTCCGTGGGTGCGCCGACGGTTCCTGGCGCCACGGTCGTGGCCGATGTGGTCGGTCACATCCGCGGCGAAAAGAAACTCACTTTCAAAATGAAACGCCGCAAAGGCTATCATAAAACCATCGGCCACCGCCAAGAACTGACCGTGGTAACGATCAAAGAAATCAAAGGCTGATTTATGGCACATAAAAAGGGTCAAGGCAGTGTTCGTAACGGGCGGGACAGCGTAAGCAAGCGTCTCGGAGTCAAGGAATTCGGCGGTCAGCAGGTGACTGCCGGCAGCATTCTTGTCCGCCAGCGCGGTTCCAAGTTCATCGCCGGCGCCAACGTCGGCACCGGTCGTGACTGGACCTTGTTCGCGCTTACCGACGGGAAGGTGGCATTCGACAAGGGCAGCCGCCGGGTCAATGTGGTGGTGGCCTCCGCGAATTAAGCGGTTCTGTTTGTTTTCACGGCGAGGCCGCTGGCCTCGCCTTTTTTGTTTCAAGTGCCGTTTGGCATCCGTTCACTTTCCCAACTTGGCCTCGATCCCAAACCGGGTCGGCCTCTCACTCCCGGGTTTTCGCCATGTTTATCGACCAAATTAAAGTTTATGCCCGTGCCGGCCATGGCGGCAAGGGGGCCGTCGCATTTCATCGCGAAGCTTATATCCCCAAGGGTGGGCCCAGTGGCGGCAACGGTGGCCGCGGGGGCAGCGTCATCCTTCAGGCCGACCACGACCTCAATAATCTAATCAATCAGTATTATCAGCCGCGGCTCATCGCCCAGGACGGTCAAGGTGGTTTGGGCAAGGGCATGGATGGTCTGGCGGGAAAGGACATTCTTATCAAGGTGCCCTGCGGCACGCTGGTGTGGCGCTTGCCCCAGCCCGAGCGGCCGCCGGGCGAGGACGAGGATGGGGACCAGGAGGAGACGGAAAGTTCGGCGGCCTTGCAAAGCAGCGCCAGTCGGCGTGCGGTCATCCGCCATTCCCTGGCAGGCAAGGCCCAGGAAATCGACCTTTCGGCGGAAGACGCCAGCAACGTTGTTCCCGTCATCCAGCCCAAGGGCGAGTTGGTGGCGGATCTCACGACGGACGGCCAACAGTTCATGCTTTGTAAAGGCGGGCGGGGCGGTCTGGGCAACCGGAACTTCGCCACCGCCGCGCGCCAGACGCCGCGTTTTGCCCAGCCGGGCGAGCCGGGTGGCGAGGGGGAATATTTTTTCGAGCTACGCATTATGGCCGAGGTCGGCTTGGTCGGCTATCCCAACGCCGGCAAATCCACGCTTCTGACAGCCATATCCAAGGCCCGTCCGAAAATCGCCGCCTATCCTTTCACCACCCTGCATCCCCAGATCGGGATTTTGGAATACCCGGACTTCCACCGGCTGACCATCTGTGACGTGCCGGGATTGATCGAGGGGGCGCATGAAAACGTGGGGCTTGGTCATGCTTTTCTGCGGCACATCGCCCGGTGTAAGATTCTGGTCCTCATGGTCGACATGGCGGGCACCGATGCGCGCGAACCCTGGGATGACTACCGCAAATTGCGGCGCGAGCTTGAGCTTTACGATCCCGCGTTGCTGGAAAAACCACAATACGTGGTTGCCAATAAGATGGATGAGCCGGTGTCCGCGGAGAATTTGAAAAAGTTCAAACGCCGGGTGCCAAAAACCCCGGTGCTCCCCATCTCCGCCGCCTTCGATCAGGGTTTGGACGAGTTCAAGACCCTTATTCGCGATGCTGTGGCCAAAGCCTGAGTTTTCTAGGCGCCGGGGCGGATCAGGTCGGATTGGTAATGGAAATTCCGATCCGGAATTGATCAAGCCGATCCGCCCCCGGGCTGAAATTCGTGGTTGTGGCTGATGAGGTCAGGGCTCGTGGTTGCCAATGGATTTGAGTGGTTTCACTTCGTCTGCCACAGGACAAAGGATCTGGAACTCAAGCCAAAAGCAGAGCGATGGAAAGCAGGCTCTGCCTCTGCCCTCTAAGCGCTATGGGCTTTTGGCGCCAATCCGTTTTAGGAAAGGTTCGATGGAACGCGGCCGGCCGAGGAATTTCTCGATGGACACATTGACGTCGCGGGAGTTTCCGGGTTCATAAATTTCCCGGCGCAGTCGCAGCCCGACTTCTTTGTCGAAATAGCCGCCGGGGGAATTCTCAAACACCGTGGCCATGTCGGCGGCAATGGCATCGGCCCAGGCATAGCCGTAATAGCCCGCGCTGTAGCCGATGAGATGTCCGAAATAGGCCACAAAGGCGGTATCCGGGAGCATTGGGAGAAAGGCTTCACCCAATTCCCGGTTTGAGAGCGGCAGGGTGTCGGTGAGGTTTGTGGCGTGGATTTGGGAGTGCAGGGCGAGGTCGGCGAGTGCAAAGGAGAGTTGACGCCGGTAACGGGTGGCTTCGGTGGCCAGGCGCGCCTCCTTGAGTTTGGCCAGCACCTCTGCGGGAATTTTTCTGGACGGATCCCGATAATCGGCCGCGAAACTATCGAGCACCTGTTTGTCCCAAGGCCAGTTCTCGAGCATCTGCGATGGGGCTTCCACGAAGTCGCCCGGAACACTCGTGCCGGAGAATCGGGCATAGCGGGCCCGGGTCAGGATGGTGTGCATGGCATGGCCAAACTCGTGGAAGATGGTTTCCACATCGTCGTGCGACATGAGGGAAGGATGCTCCTTGGTTGAGGAGGGGAAATTGCAGATCAGGGCGCAGACCGGGCGTTGATAACGTCCGTCGGTCAGCTGTTTTCCCTCCACTAGGCCGAATTGGGCGAAGTGGTTGTATTTGCCCTCACGCGGGAACATGTCCAGATAAAAGAGGCCAAGCGGTTCGCCGCTGGTGGCATCCGACACGGCGTAGAGTTGCAGGTCGCCGATCCATTTGTAGGGCGGGTCCAGACGTTCGAAGCGGAGGTTGAAGATGCGCTGGTAGATGGCGAACATGCCCTCGAGCACGGGCTGATAGGGGAAAAAAACGCGGAGCTGCTCGGCGTCGAGGTTGTATTTTTCCTTCTTCAACTGGTTGCTGAAATAGCGCCAGTCCCAGAGCTGGATTTGGGCGTTGGTGTTGCCGGTCTGGCGGGCCTTGAGGTTTCGGAACTGGGCCAGCTCGGCGTCAAACTTGGGCTGCAATCCTGCCTTGAGCTGGAGCGCGAAGTTCCGCGCTGTGCCGGCGTTGCCCACCATTTTCGGCTCCGTCTCAAAATCGGCATAGCTGGCGTAGCCCAGGCGCCGGGCCAGCTCGTCCCGCCGGGCCAGAATCTTTTCCAGCAGCGGCAGGTTGGCGGCGCGGGCCAGATTATCATGGGCTGCGAGAAATTTCTTGCGCGTCTCCTCCAGCCGCGCGTTGTCCATGACCATGATGTAATGCCAGGTGATGTTCGCCTTGGCGGTGTAGGTGTCGGCGCCGGTCTTGATCTGATCCAAGAAATCAGCCGGGACGCCTTCCAGGTCGGCGCGGGTGAAGGTGACGGACTGCTCCGCCCTGGTGACATTGCTTTCGAAATCCATGCAGAGGCTGGCCAGATCTTTGCGGAGGAGTTCCACGGCGTCGCGCTGGGGTTTGGGCAGTTCCATGCCGGCGCGGCGGTAATCGCGCAGGGTCTCATCCAGCAGTTTGCGATCCTCGCCGCCCAGCACCGGTGCGGTGGCGGCATAGGCCTTGAGTGCGCGGTAGACATCCTGTCTATAATCAATCCCCACCATCCATTCCTCCAGGGATTTGAGGGCGGAGATGGCGGCCTGGCGCAGGGCGGCGTTGGTGCTGGTTTCCTTGATGAGCGAGAGGCGGTTGGCACTGAGGCTCATTTGTGATCCTAGGTCGTCCAGTGCGCCGACGGTGTTGGTGAAGTTGACGGCCGCGTCGGGCAAAGCCCCCAGCCGGTCGAGGGCGATGTTGCCCGAGGCAATGGTGCGAGTGACCGTCGAGGCGATTTCCCCGGGAGTGGTTTCGAAACTGGGCAGGGAGACGACCGAGTGGAAGCGGGTCGCGCTATTTTGGAATGCCTGGAGTTTGCCGGAGGAGCCGGGCGGGGTGGTGCGGCAGGCCGGGATCAGCAAGGCCAGCGCACAAGGGAGCCAGAGAAACTTGAGCATAGGTTCAAAGGGTTATCAGGCCGGGTGCGACTGACAAGCCGTTTCGCCGGCTTGGGAGTTCGTCGGGCCTGAAGGAGCTTGCTTTCTGCAATGTTTTGGGGACATTGTCCGGCATGGTCATGCCGAAAGAGCCCGTCCACTTGACGGTGGAACAGATCGCAGAGTTGCAGGGTAAACTCGCCACGCTCCGGCATGACATCAACAACCGTCTGGCTGTGCTGATGGCCGTGGGGGAGTTGGGGCGGTTGCAGCCGGCGATGATTGAGCAGTTGTTGAAGACTCTGGTGGAGCAGCCGCGGCTCATCGCGCAGGATCTGACACGGTTTTCCCTGGAGTTTGAACAAAGTCTGGGCCTTGCCCCATCCTGAGCCGTGCCGCAGGGGGGGGGGAGCGCCTTACCATCCAGCCGGAGCGGCCACCGCCAAAATGGATCCTACTGAAACGGAGTTGATTGCAGCCGTGGTGCGTGGGGAGCCGGCCTGTTTTGAGCCGTTGGTGGAGAAATATTCACCGCGCGTTTTCGCCACCGCTCGGCGTTATGCCAGGCGCGAAAGCGAGGTGGAGGACATCGTGCAGGAGGTCTGGCTCAAGGCCTTCCAAAAGCTACAGACCTTCCGCGGTGAAGCCCCGTTTGAGCATTGGCTCATGCGTCTGACCGTGCATACCTGCTACGATTTTCTCCGCAGTCACAAGCGCAACCGGGAATCGAATTTCTCAGAACTTACCGAGGCGGAGGAGAATTGGCTCGACCGCTTCATCGTCGAGCCGGAATCGGCGCGCGAGGATGCGCAGGCCGCTCAAATGCTTGTCCAGCGGCTGCTCGAACAGCTCTCTCCTCCGGCCCGTCTGGTTCTCACGCTGCTGGAAATCGAAGACCGGACGGTGAAGGAAATCGCGATGCTGACGGGGTGGTCGGTGCCGCTGGTGAAGGTGCGGGCCTTTCGCGCCAGGGCGCAGATGCGCAAGTTGCTGGCGACCATGGCCCGGGACAAGTATGTGTAACCGGGGCAAGATTTCCTTCGTCTAGGAGGGTGTCACAATTATGAATCTGACCGGATTAGAAAAAAAACTCCTGGCGGCCGGCCGCCGGCAGATGTCCGACGGGCGGGTTCCGCACGGTTTTGCCCGGCGCGTGATGGCCCGGCTGCCGGTCGGTTCCACGCTGGATCAGGCGTCTCTATGGGCGCGGGCCCTGTGGCGCAGCGCTTTGGCCTGCTTGGCGGTGCTGCTCCTGCTGGGTGCCGTCTCGCTTCTCCGCTCGAAAAATGGCGGTGATCTGGGACAGGATTTTGAAACAACCATGCTGGCTTCGGCGGATCTGGATAACGAAGCGCCCCCCCTTTGGTGAACCTCTGGAAAATCATTCTCGCCACCTTGGTCATCTTTGGCACCGGAGTTATCACCGGCGGCCTGCTGGTGACCTACTCGGAGAGCGCGCTGCAGCACGCCCGCCGCGCCGCCAATGCGGAGTCCGCCCGGCATCCGGGGCACACCAACGAGACCCGGCAGCCGCCCGCCCTGACTTTGAACCTTCGCAAGGACAAGGATTTTCTGGGCCGCCTTGACCGCGAGGTTAAGCTTTCCCCCGACCAACTCCAGCGAATCCAGAAACTCATCGCCACCGGCCAGGAACGCATCAAGGAAATCTCCAAACAGACTGAACCCCGGATCCATGCCGAGCTTCAACAAACCCGGGAGCATATCCGGGAGGTGCTCACCCCTCAGCAACAAATCCGTTATGCCGAGTTGCTGCGGCGGCATCCCAATCCCGCGCATTCCGGGACCAATCCGGTGCCGCGCATGGTTGACACGAACTTCGTGCCGCTTCATTCCCCCTGAACCGGAGTGCCGGGTCTGTTAAGGCGCCATAGGACGGGCGTTTTTTGGTCGGTGAGGCGGGCACCAAACAAAGCCCCCAGCCCCGAATGTGCGATGGAACAAAGCGTATACTAAAACCCGCGAATGCGGCCGATCAGGGGCTGTTGGCAGGGCGCGCGGGCATCCAAGCCATCGTTTTTTTCACCAGTTTATCAAACGCAGCCACAGCCAGTTCGAGATGCTCCTCCTTGGTGTCCTCGATCCGGTTGTGACTGATTCCATGCAGGCTTTGGACGAACATCATGGCGGTGGGCAGTCCGGCGCGGGCCATTTCCGTTGCGTCGTGCAGCGGACCGGAGGGCAGACGAAGGGGCTGGCCGCAGGTTTCGAGGATGGCCTCCTCACAGAATCCGATCAGTTCGTCATCGAACCGGACGGGCTCGATATGCTGAAGGCGGTCCCAGGAAATTGCGACATCCGCTTCGGCGGCGAAACGCCCGGCCGCGTCCCTGGCTTGCTGCCACATTTGAGCGAGCATTGCCGGATCCAGATGGCGCTGGTCAAGAGTGATCCGGCACTCCTCCACGACGCTGGTGGGGATGCCTGGGTGGGTTGTGCAGGAGCCGATGGTGCAAACGCCCCCGTCGGTCCGGGCGGCAATCTGATAGATTTCGGGACTCATTTTGGCGGCGGCAAGAAAGGCATCGCGACGGCGGAGCATCGGGGTGCTGCCGGAGTGGGCGGCTTGTCCTCGAAAGGTCAGAGCGTGGCGTTCAATCCCGAAGGTTCCAAGGACGGCGCCGAGTGGCAGGTTGCGGTCCAGCAACACGGGGCCCTGTTCGATATGAAGTTCCAGATACGCGGCCGCATTTTCCAGTTCCCGCCCGCTCTCCTTTACCCGTTCGAACTCGACGCCGATGCTCTTAAGCGCGTCTGGCAGACAAACTCCGTCTTTGTCCTTGAGCCCCCGGGCCTCGTCGAGGTTGAGCGTGCCGGAACAGGCGGACGAACCGAAGAGGCTTTTGCCGAACCGCGCGCCTTCCTCGTCGGCCCAGTCCACCAACCGGACGGTGACCGGCGGCCGGCCGTGGTATTGCGCGCTCAGGCTGCGGAGGATTTCCAGACCGGCAAGTATGTTTAGAGCGCCGTCCAGCCATCCGCCATCCGGCACCGAGTCGAGGTGGCCGCCGATAATCAAGGTCTTGGGGGTCGCGCCGGGCAAGGTGATCCAAAGGTTTCCGGCGGCGTCGGTGTGAGTCTCTACCGGCAGGGTGCCGGTTTTTTCGAGCAGCCAGGCCCGGGCCAGAATCCATCGTGGTGCGAAGGCGAGCCTTTGCGCGCCCTGTTTGTCGCCGGTCAGTGCGTGCAATTGCCGCAGTTCCGTAACGGTGCGTTTGGGGTCAAGCAGGTTCATGGGATGGCTGCCAGTGCGTGCGTGGCGCATGGCCGGGTGTTTCCGGGATTTTGCAGTGGCAAATCCGACTGCGAAGAGCTAAGTATTCGCCAGTTCGATTCAAATGAAAAGTCAAACCTATGCCCACTCTGGTCACCACTGTTGACGGGCTCAAGTTCCCCAATCCATTCATCATCGCTTCCGGGCCGCCCGGAACGAACCTGAACGTCATCACCCGGGCCTTCCGCGAGGGCTGGGGGGCGGTGATTGCCAAGACCGTCAGTCTGGACGCCTCCAAGGTGGTCAACGTATCTCCGCGCTATGCCAAGCTGCATGCGGCTGGAGGCGAGGTTATCGGCTGGGAGAACATCGAGCTGATTAGCGACCGCCCGTTCGAGATCTGGCTGGATGAATTCAAGCGCTGCAAGGACCAGTTCCCCGACGGCATCCTGATCGCTTCGGTGATGGAGGAATATCGCAAGGACGCCTGGGTGGAGATTATCGAGCGCTGTCAGGCGTGCGGAGTGGACGGATTTGAGCTGAACTTTTCCTGCCCTCACGGGCTGCCGGAGCGTAAGATGGGCTCGGCAATGGGGGAGGAGCCGGAAATTCTGCGCGAAGTTGTCGGCTGGGTCAGGGAGGCCACCCGCAAACCGGTCTGGGCCAAGATGACTCCCAACATCACCCGGATCGAGGATCCGGCGCGGGCGGCCCTGCAGGCGGGCGTTTCGGGCATCAGCGCGATCAACACGCTGCGGTGTGTCATGGGTGTTGATCTGGAAACGCTGCGTCCGTTGCCGACGGTGGAAGGTTACTCCACCCCGGGTGGATATTCCTCCAAAGCCATCAAGCCCGTTGCGCTGCGGATGGTTATGGAGACCGCCCAGATGATCCGCCGGGAATTTCCCGGCCGGTCTCTCTCGGGCTTGGGCGGGATTGAAACCGGGAGGGACGCGGCGGAGTTCATTCTGCTTGGCGCGGATACCGTCCAGGTGTGCACCGGTGTGATGAAGTTTGGCTACGGGCTCGTTCAGCGGTTGTGCGACGACCTGCTCGCATTTATGGCGGGACACCAATTCGAGTCGATGGCGGAGTTCAAGGGGCGGAGCTTGGGGTTTCTCACAACCCATGCCGACTTGGTCCGGCGTCAGGCCGAGCACAAGGTCGCCCGGAAAAGGGATGGGGGAAAAGCTCTTGGCAGCGATGGGGAATGGCGCGGAGATGATTTTGTGAAACAGTCCGCCTCGCTCGCAAATGGTTGATCTGGAGTGGGCAAGGTCGACTCAAAGGAGGCTTGGAATGAACCCGGACCGAAAGCCCCAAGGGCTATTTCTTCTCCGCAGCCTTGACGGGGTCGGCGGGAGCGGTGGAGTTGAGCTGGGTCAAAACGGCCTCGGTGATGTCGTTTTCGCCGCTTGAGTAGACCACGGTGGGTGTGTAATACGGCCCGGAGGGATCGGCCACATAGGTCTGGGCCCCCAGATCAATGACCAGGGCGTAGCCGGTGGATTTGGCCTTGCTGTTGATGGCGAGTTTGATTTCCTCGAGGATATTTTTGCGCATCCGCTCTTTTTGTGCGGCGATATTGGCGTTGGCCTGGCGCTCGAATTGAACAATGTTCTCCTCGGAATCCTTGATGTCCTTGAGTTTTGTTTCGGCGGCTTTCTTGCGGTTTTCGCGTTCCTCAGGCGAGACGGCCTGGTCATTGGCGGCGGCCAGTTGCTTCTGGTAATCTTCTTTGGATTTCTGCCAGGTGGCCTTCATTTCCCGGTCGGACTTGTCGATTTCCTGGGCGCGGTCCTTGAGTGCGGCTGTGGCCTGCTCGGTTTTCCAGTATTTATCAAAGACCTTGCTCAGATCCACTGTGGCCGTTTTGCTCTGGGCGCTGGCCACCCCGACCGCAACCGCCAGTAAGCAGACGGCCAACACCACCCGTTTCGGAAAATAGTTCATGCGAGTAAGGAAACAGAGTTGGCAGATTGTGCCAACATTTAAGTCATAAGGTCGGAACTGCCTTATTTGGCCGCCCGGCCGTAGATTTCCACCTCGGTGTATTCGTTGAGCGCGCTGTCGGTGCTGCCTTTGGAATAGAGCCGCACATACCGGGCCTTGGCGCCCTTGGCATCGATCAGTTTGCCCTCGTGCGTCTCGAAGTATTGGCGGTGTGTGCCCGCTCCGCGGCCGCAGACGTTTTCCACGTCGTTGTTAAAGAGTGTTTGCACGCCCTTCTCGAACCCGGGATCATCCGACACCTGTGCCACCACGCCGCGATAGACCTTGGGTTGGTCGTGCGCATGCCAGATCACCAGTGCGAAGAGCTCCTGCGAAGCGCCAAGGTCGAACTGAACGAATTGGGGCCCCTTGCGCAGCAGGGCAATGCCCGTGTCGCTGGCCTCCTTGTCCCCGTTGATGATCTTGCCGAGGGCGGTGGCGGTAACATTGCTGTCGCTGCAAAACACCTTGCTGCCCGGAGCGAGGTTTTTCACATCCGCCGGGGCGAGCATGGGGGCCCGTGGGGTTTTGGACATCGGCTCAATGTTGGCACCGGTGGGAATAGCGGGCGGGGTGCCGACAAAGGCCGGGGCGGGAAGCTTCAGCTTGAGGGGAACCAGATCCTCCGCCTGAATCGGCAGAGCGGCGAAGCCCGCCAAGACACAAGCCAAGGGAAACCAGCGGCGAACGGAAAGCAAATCACTGCGAGATTCAGTATTCATCATGAACCGAATTTAATTGCCTCGCGAGACCGTGACAAGCCCGATCCTTAATGGGCACGCCCGCCGCTTCCCAATCGTATCAGTAAATCCCCCGCCCCCCGATTAGCAGATGGTCCAATTGTTCAATCTTTACTCGGAGCTGCTGACGGTTGGCAAAGGGGCGGGCGGCGGTGTTTCCAAGAGGGTTAGCGGAGTGCAAAGAGAAAGTCGGGCTGACGCTTTCTGCGGACTGCCGTCGTTCTGTCGCCAACCTGATCGGTGGGATCGGGAGGGTTCGGATGCTTTCCCTCCGGTTGGCGACTATAGGTCCTCGAGTTGGAATTCGTGGAGCTTGCGGTGCAGGGTGCGTCGGCTGACGCCGATGCGTTTGGCCGCCTCGGAGCGGTTGCCCCGGGTTTCCCTGAGGGCGCTGATGACCATCTGTTTTTCCGTTTCTTTGATTGTCAGATGATTTCGGGCCGGGGCGGGCTGTGGGGCGGTTTGCGCCGGCGGATGGTTACGGACGGAGGTGGGCAGGTCGCGGGCGGTGATTTTTCCGCTCCGGGACAGGACGACGCCGTGTTCGACGGCGGTGCGTAACTCGCGAACATTGCCCGGCCAAGAATGGGCCTGCAATGCATTCAACGCGTCGGGCGTGAAGTCGTTTACCGGTTTGTTGTTTTCCCGGGCGAACTCCTGCAAGAAACTCTTGGCCAAGAGCGGCAGATCCCCGGTCCGTTCACGCAGCGGGGGCAGGCGCACCTCCACCACGCGCAGCCGGAAAAAGAGGTCTTCGCGGAAGCTGCCCGCTTTGACCATCTCCTCCAGATTCTTGTTCGTTGCGGCCACCAGCCGGACATCGGCGCTCTGTGTCTTGTTGGAACCCACGCGTTCAAAGGTGCGTTCGCCCAGAAACCGAAGCAGTTTGATCTGGATTACCGCGTCGATCTCCCCGATTTCATCCAGGAACAGGGTGCCCCCCTGGGCCTGTTCGATGCGGCCGATGCGCCGTTCGTGGGCGCCGGTGAAGGCCCCTTTCTCGTGGCCGAACAATTCGCTCTCAAGCAGCGTGGCTGACAGCCCGGCCGGGTGCACCGTTACCATCGGCTGTCCGGCCCTGGGACTGAGCTGGTGGATGGCCTTGGCAATCAGTTCCTTGCCCGTCCCGCTCTCGCCCAGCAGCAGCACCGTTGCCCGGGTCGGGGCCACCTGCTGCACAATGTCAAAAACCTCCTGCATCAGCGGCGATTGGCCGAGGATGTTTTCCATCCCAAACTTGGTGTCGAGTTGCCGGCGGAGGGTGACGTTTTCCACCTCGAGCGACTGCTGGCGCAAAGCCCGGGCGATGCGCATCTCCAGTTCGTCAATCTGCAACCGGCCTTTGGCGATGTAATCATCGGCCCCGCGCTTCATTGCCTCCACGGCGATTTCCTCCGAGCCGTAGGCGGTCATCAAGATGCAAACAGGCGGCTTGGGCAGGGACTTGGCGCGCGCGATGAGCTTCATCCCGTCTTCGTTGGGCAGGCGGAAATCGGTGAGCAACACATCGAAGGATTCCTGCTCGAGCAGGTCCATCGCTACTTTGGCGTCCTCGGCGAGGTAGACCTCGAAGCGGTGTTCCAAGGCGGCGCGCAGGCCGTCGCGCGTCGTCTTCTCATCATCCACAATGAGCAGGGTGTGGGGGTTCATGGGGTTTGGCGGGCTTGGTTAAGAGGTGAGCGGGGCTTCCAGCAAACGCCTGCGCCGCTCGGCCAGCGGCAGCCAGACCCGGAAGGTTGTGCCGCGCCCGACATGGCTCTCCAGATCGATCCGTCCGTCATGGGCGCGGATGATCCGCTGGACAATCATCAGGCCCAGTCCGCTGCCTTTTTCCTTGGTGGTATAAAATGGTTCGAAGATCCGGTTGATCTGCTCTTGGGGGATCCCGCCGCCAGTGTCGGTCACGCTCACCCACACCCCGTCCATGCCTTCGCCGGTTTGCAGGGTGAGGGTGCCGCCTGTGCTCATGGCCTGCATCGCGTTCTTAACCAGGTTCACAAGCACCTGCTGGATCTGGGTGGGATCAATCGGCGTGGCCGGCAGGCGCGGGACCAGTTTGGTGTGGACGATCAATCCGCGGTTGTCCAGTTCGGGGCGGAGCAGAGCGAGTGTTTTGTCCACAACTCCGTTGAGCGTGGCGGATTTCAACTGTGGTGCGGCCGGGCGGATGGCCTGCAAAAACTGGGTGACGATGTAATCCAGCCGGTGGATCTCGCCCTTGGCCACAGCGAGGTAACCCTCGAGTTTTTTGGCGCTCTCGGCCGTCTGGCTTTCGGCGGTGAAGGACGAGGGTCGTAGTTTGGCGACCCCGCGCGCCAGGCGGGACGGCCCGGCTTTGAGCTTCTTGACCTCGCGCTCCATGAGTTGGAGGTGGATGTGCAGCGCGTTCAGGGGGTTGCCGATCTCGTGTGCCACGCTGGCCGCAAGCAGGGTGAGCGCTTGGATGCGTTCGCTCTCGATCGCTTCAAAGGTTTTTTGCCGCGCCTCCGTCGCGTCATGCAGTATCAGTGCCATGCCCGAGCTGCCCGTCGCCTCGCCGTCGAGTGGCGCGGCATAAAGTCTCAGGAAACGGGGGCGCGGATAGTGGACTTCAAACTCATGGCGCACCACCCGCTGGCCGCCGGCCCGGTCGAACTGGGAGAGCTGCTCCCACTCGAGCTCCGGCAGGAAGCGCTTGATTGGCTCGCCCTCGACGTCCGGTTGGAGGCCGATGAGCCGGACCACTGCGCCATTGAAATACACAATGCGACCCTGCTCATCCACGACCAGCACCCCGTCTTCGATTGTGTTGAAGAGGGTTTCCAACAGGGCCCGTTCCCGGGCCAGCCGCTGGACCACGGTCTGCAGACCTTCGGCGTCGAGCCGGTTGATCCGGCCCAGCACCTTGTCGAGAAAACTGGATTTTGCTGCCGCCACAAATTAGATGTTAACCGCGCCTGAACTTCCGACCCGACCCGGAGCTCTGTTCTCAAGACCGAAGCCCCTTCAAAAACCCGCCTCGGACCGACAGCAGCGGCCGCCAACAGACAGCCTCAACCACTGCTTGGAGTGCGTCATTTTCACCCTCCGCCGCAAGCCCACAATTCCGGAAGGTGGGTCAAACTGTCCCATGCTACCCAACGGTTTGTTTGTTGCAAGTTTGTTCGCTCACCCGGCATCAGCGTGATATGCTGAAGCCGATGAAAAATTGGGCCCTTATCACAGGAGCTTCGGCGGGAATCGGCTGCGAGCTGTCGAAACTCTTTGCCGCCAACGGCTACAATGTCGTCCTGGTCGCCCGGGATCGTATCCGGTTGGAATCGTTGGCAGCAGAGTTGAGGACCCGTTACCCCATTCACGCGAGAGTCCTTGTTCAGGATCTCTCCCAATCTGGCGCGGCACAGAAGATCTTCGACGAACTCGTTGATCTACCCGTTACGGCGCTCGTCAACAACGCCGGTTTTGGGGTGTTCGGACTATTTTCAGAAAATGATCTTACCCGGCAGACCGAGATGGTTCAGGTGAACGTCACCGCTCTGATGCAACTGACGCATCTGTTTCTGAAACCCATGCTGCTGCGCGGTAGTGGGCGTATTCTCAATGTCGCCTCCACCGCCGCATTCCAGCCCGGCCCCACGGTAAATGTGTATTACGCCACCAAGGCTTTCGTGTATTCCTTCAGCTATGCGTTGGCAGACGAACTCGACGGAAGCGGAGTCACGGTGACCACACTTTGTCCGGGCGGAACGCGGACGGAGTTTTTCGACCGGGCAGGACATCGCCCCCTCAACGCGGCAGTGCTCATGGACGCAGCGCTCGTGGCAAGAATCGGTTACCGCGGGCTGATGCACGGCCAGCGAGTGGTCATACCAGGGCTGCTCAACAGGATCATGGCGTTCATCTCCAAGCGGCTGCCGGGCTGGATGACCTCTCCCGTCGTGCGGCGTATCCATAAATAGGACCAAGCCTCGCCGACCGGGCATCCCCCCGCCGTCACCGCCAGCCCCGTCTTGGACGTAAGCCCCACCCAAAAGCAATTTCTTACCGATATCAGTATCAATAATATTTGAGCCACAGCGGAAAGGGAGGAGATAACTTTAGCGGATCCCCATGAATTCCAAGTCCAAAGCGCCACGACGGCCCGAAACTTCCCGCCTCAATTACCTTGATGCCACCCGGGCGTTCGCTCTCCTGCTCGGGATCATGTTTCACGCGAGCCTGTCCTTCTTGCCGGCCAATATCGACTGGACCGCGCAAGAATTTTTCTGTAAATTGGTTGAGCATTTAAACTGAGTGCTGGGCTTGGGTTTTCATGCTGAGGTAAACTTTGCCGGATTCCCACTCC
>CAIQOK010000104.1 GCA_903873415.1 uncultured Verrucomicrobiota bacterium
GGCCAGGACAAAAACACCCCCTGCACGTCTTTCTCCGCACACATTCCAGCAATAGGAGCGGGGTAACCTGAATTGCGGGGTGGTAATCGTATCACGAGGAGACGATCGCACGAGAGAGTCAGTGGAAACAGCAGGTGCCTATGCGAATCCTCTCGGTCTTCGTGAGCGCAGGGTGAAGCCGGTGAAACCCGCTGATAAAGAAGTAGCCGACTAGGCAATCGAAGCAGCGCGTGGCGTCGCCAAGCAGGACACCGAAACGGTCGCCAAGGTGCTTGCCCTGCTCGTTGGTGATGAAAGTCAGGTCGGAGGACACGATGACACCAGAATTGCCGGTCGGATTTGGCATAAGCCGCCGCGATTGTGAAGGAAACAAGCGAACAGTTCAAACCTATTGATTCATGTTGAGAGCATCGGCACCCGTGTTCCTGATACACCAAAGCCCGCCAGGCGCGCGGCAGACTGTGCCGTGTGAAGATTGAATCAAACGACAACACGCACGCGAACCCCGGCCCGGCAGTCGTCAGCCTCTCCCGATGGCTGGAGCAGGTGGGGGTGACGCCATGCACTGCCTGGCGCTGGCGAAAAAAGGGTTGGCTCACAACCATCAACATCGCCGGACGGCAGTATCTCACCCAGGAAGCGATTGATGAATTTCACCGCCGCGCCAGCGCCGGTGAGTTTTCCCAAGCCCCCAAAGTCCCGACGCGCAAGGAAGCCGGTGTCGGTGCGTGAAGTTTCCTAAAATGACCTTTCGCTAAAGGGCGGGACTCCAGAAGCGAACCGCGAATGCAATTTCCCCCTCCCCCCGCCACCCCGCCGGGACGGGTCGCCCGCGAAAAAAAGAGATTCCTTTGGCGCTCTGCTGGCACCGAGCACGTTCTTCCCAAAATACCCGGTGTTCTCACGGCCTCTATACGCATTTGACCCACCCGTCAAAAAGGGGGCCACCCCCGGACACCGTGGGGACGGTCGGCCCGGCAAAAGAGATTCCTTGTCGTGCCTTGCACTCTCGGCAGGTGATTCATGCCGGATGCCCTGCCGCTCTACGATGCCCACCGCTGCGCGTGGCGTGGCGCAGGACGGGCTTTGATTATGGCACACAGGACTTCAGTCCCGGATCGTCTTTTTGCGAGTCAACGACTTGCAAAAACAGTTTGTGCTACCATTTGTGCTACTTTAGCCTTTGAAACCTACCGACCTTTGAAGACTGTCAAAATGTGCATTATATCCAATGTTTATAGGGTAAATGACAACTTCAATGAAACGCAGTAAGATGCGATAAAACCGCCTGTTTCGGGATTTTAAGTCCTGTGCGTCTGCCATTTCGCCACACCGGCAACTGCTAATCACCCACATTTTACATTTTGGAGCCCGACCCTGACATGGGACGGGGCACACACCGTTGCACTTGCCATCCAAAAGCCGCCAAGCATCATTGCCTCACCGCTCCGGGCCCAACCCTGAGCATCGCAAAAGCCCTTGAGGGGCGCAAGCCGCGCCTGCAAGAGTTGAATTCTCCTTGATCGGGGTGCACTTTCTCTGGGTGAGTCTTGCCCCCTGCGTCTGGTTAACGCAGGCGCGACCAACCCGTGCGTATTTCAGCGGGTTGGCCGCTTTTCTTTTTAGCCTCCCATCCTATCCGTGCTGCCAAACGGAAAGATATCTTCCATCCCCCTCAATCACGGCCATCACAGCCCGGCCCGGCGCTCAAAACCCCTCTACCAAGCCACTCCTCCAATTCCTCCGCGCCGGCCGGACTAGCCCATGATTGGGCATTGCCCCCGCAAGTAACGGCAATCAGTCCGGTCTTGACTCAGGGGAGCGGTTCACCCAGCCAGCGCCAAGCGGACTGAAAGCGGCTCCGAACACAAAAAACAGCAGGGCTTCCGGGCTGCGTCCTACGGTTTAAACGACACAAACAGCCTATTGACCTCCCGTAATAATTTCATAAAGCTCCGAGCATCAAAATAGTAGTGCCGAGACGGAACGAACGAACCATGACCCTGAGTTTGCCGCCAAAATGAAATCCTTCTACTCCCTCTTTGCCAGTCTTGGCGCCGCCGCTTTGTTGGCGGGCTGCGCTTCCACCCCGACTGAATCAGGCTTCAGCCCCATCTTCGACGGCACAAGCCTTAACGGATGGAAACTAGTCGGCCGCAACGGGCCGGGCTACGGCATCACCAACGGAATGATCTACTGCGCTCGAGGGGGCGGCGGCAACCTGTTCACCGAAAAGGAATATTCCAACTTCATACTGCGCTTCGAGTTCAGGCTCGAATACGGTTCCAATAACGGCATCGGCATCCGCGCCCCCTATGAGGGGGATGCCGCCTACAACGGGATGGAAATCCAGATTCTGGATGAGGCGGCTGCGCTGGCTGAAAAATACGGCAAGCTCAACCCCTCCCAATTCCACGGATCGGTCTACGGCGTGGCCGCCGCCAAACTCGGCGCCCTCAAACCGGCTGGGCAATGGAACTGCGAGGAGATCACCGCCAACGGCCGACACATCCAAGTCATCGTCAACGGCATCACGATCGTGGACACGGATCTCAACTCGGTGACGGACGCCGAGGTGATCCGCAAGCACCCGGGCATGTTCCGGGATCGCGGGCATATCGGTTTTCTGGGGCACAATGATTACATCGAGTTCCGCCATCTGCGGGTGAAAGAACTGCCGCTGACAACCAGGGAAAACACGGCCCCGGAAGGCTTCGCCGCCCTTTTCAACGGGCAGGATCTGGCCGGCTGGAAAGGCCTGCTCAAGTCGCCCAATGACAATCCCATCAAACGCGCTGCGCTCTCCCCCGACGAGCGGCAAGCCGCCCAAAAGGAGGCTGACGACAACATGCGATCCCACTGGAAGGTGCAGAACGGCGAGATCGTCTTTGATGGCAAGGGCCGCAGTTTGTGCACGGGTAAGAACTACGCCGATTTTGAAATGCTGGTGGATTGGAAGCTGCCGGCGCATGGCGACAGCGGCATCTACCTGCGCGGCTCGCCTCAGGTGCAGATTTGGGATCCGCACACGCAACCCACCTTGCACGGCAGCGAAGTGGGTTCCGGGGCGTTTTACAACAACCAGAAAAACCAATCCAAGCCGCTCAAAGTTGCCGACAACCCCATCGGCCAATGGAACCAGTTCCGGATAGTCATGGTCGGCGAACGGGCCCATGTGTTCCTCAATGGCGAACTGGTCACCCGCGAAACGGTGCTGGAAAACTATTGGAACCGGAAGATGCCCATCTTCCCCAGCGAACAGATCGAACTGCAAAACCATGGCGATCTGCTCTGGTTCAAAAACATTTACATCCGCGAAATCCCCACCAAATAATCCCATGCAATCCTTCTCACGTCGTGAATTCCTGCGTCGCACAGCCCTGAGCGCCGCCGGGGCCGCCATCGCCGCTCCCCTCCTCCAGCGTCGCAGCTGGGCCGCCCCCTCTGAAACCATCCTGCACGCCACCATCGGCGCCAACGGCCAGGCCGGATCGGATCTGGCCCAGTTCGCCAGCCATCCTGCGGTGAAACTGGTGGCTGCAGCCGATGTGGATTTAACCCGGGCCGAACACCTGAAGGAGAAATTCCCCGGCATCCGAATCTATCAGGACTGGCGCGTGCTGCTGGAGAAGGAGAAGGATCTGACCTCGGTGAACGTCTCCACCCCCGACCACATGCACGCCGCCATTGCGATGTCAGCAATGCAGCTAGGCCGGCATGTGTATGTGCAGAAGCCCCTGGCGCACGACCTTTACGAAGTGCGCAAGCTCACGGAATTTGCCCGCGCCAAAAAGCTCGTCACCCAAATGGGCATTCAGATCCATTCCAGCTCGGACTATCGCCGCGCGGTGCGGCTGATTCAGGACGGGGCCATCGGCAAGGTCAAGGAAGTGCACACATGGTGCGCGAAGATGTGGGGGGACCTGACCGCGCTGCCCGAGCGCCGCGACAAGCCGCCGGCCGGACTGGACTGGGAACTCTGGCTGGGCACTGCGGCCGATCATCCGTTCATCGGCGACGGCTATTATCATCCGGGCAACTGGCGCAAGCGTCTGGATTTCGGGACGGGAACATTTGGCGACATGGGCTGCCACATTTTCGACCCGGTGTTCAGCGCATTGGAACTCACCGCGCCCGTCTCCGTTCGCTCCGAGGGACCGCGTCCCAACAAGTGGAATTGGGCCACCGACGCCATCGTGCACTACGTTTTCCCGGGCACCAAACACACGGAAGACAGGACGATCAAGATCACCTGGTATGATGGCAATGCGAGTCCGGGGCCGGAGGTGCTGGCGCTTATCGGTAGCGATCCCAAGCCGGGCTGCGGCTCCATTTTCATCGGGACCAAAGGGGTTATGCTGCTGCCGCACATCTCCCGGCCACGGTTGTTTCCGGAAGCAAAGTTTGAGGAATTCCCCATGCCGAAGGTGGAGGATGGAAATCATTATCATGAATTTGTTGAGGCCGTTCTGGGACGCGCCAAGACCGGCACTCATTTCGATTACTCCGGTCCCCTCACCGAATCAGTGCTGCTGGGCAGTGTCGCCTCACGCTTTCCGCATACGACTCTGAAGTGGGACGGGAAAAAACTCCGCTTCAAAAACGAATCGCTCGCCAACACCTACCTGAAGCGCACCTACCGCCCTGGCTGGGAGGTCAAAGGGCTTTCCTGATCACGGCCTTCAACCCAAACCCCATTCCGCTTGGCATGTATCCACCTGACCTGAGCCTTAACAGCCGACTGGCCGCGTGCAGCTGGTCGCTTCAACCTGCCACGCCCGCCCAACTGGTAGACCAGCTCTTGGCCACCGGTATCCGCCGCGTCCAGCTCGCCCTGGATCCCCTTCGGGACGATCCGGTGGTCTGGGGCGCGACAGAAGACCTGTTCCGTCAGAATGGCATCTCCCTGGTCTCGGGAATGTTCGGCTGTGTCGGCGAGGATTACTCCACGCTGGAATCCATCCGCATCACGGGGGGGATTGGACCCGATGCCACATGGACGGAGAACCTCGGGAACATTCAAACGACCGTGGGGCTCGCGAGCCGGCTTGGGTTGGAACTGGTCACCTTCCATGCCGGTTTTCTGCCGCACGACGAGACTGACCCGGAATTTTTGAAGCTGCTCAATCGTCTGGGTGTCGTGGCCGACCTGTTTGCGGAAAAAAACATCTCCCTCGGCCTGGAAACAGGACAGGAGACAGCCCCGGCTCTGTCGGATCTGTTGCGAAAGCTCAACCGCCCGAATGTGGGAGTGAACTTCGATCCGGCCAACATGCTGCTCTATAACAAAGGCAACCCCATCGCGGCTTTGCGGCTGCTGGCCCCCTGGCTGCGTCAGGTCCACATCAAGGACGCCAACCAGACTCAAGTGCCCGGCACGTGGGGCGAGGAAGTCGCCGCAGGCAGCGGACAGGTAGATTGGGCGGAATTCTTCGCCACACTTCGCCACTTGAACTATACCGGAAACTTGGTCATCGAACGCGAAGCTGGCACCCAGCGGGTGGCTGACATCCGCACCGCCCGTGCCGTGGTCGAAAAATATTTCACCCCGGCCTAATCCCAACCCATGAACACCTCCGGCACTCCTGAAAAAAAAGTGAACGTCGCCGTCGTCGGCCTGGGGTTCATGGGCCTGATGCATCTGCAGGCCTACCTGGCCTCGGGCTCGGCCCGCATCGTCGCCGTCTGCGGAAACAGCCGCTTGCCGATCAACGGCATCCTGCCGGGCATCACCGGCAATGTCGCCAAATCCGAAGATATGAATCTGGGCGCCCACGTCCGGGTTTATCGGCACTTGGAAGAGTTGCTCGCCGACCCGGAAGTGGAACTAGTGGACATCTGCACGCCAACGCCGCTGCATCCCGCACAGACCATCGCCGCGCTGCAGGCAGGGAAGCATGTGCTCTGTGAAAAGCCTCTGGCCCGCAGCTCGTCCGAGGCCCGCGAGATGGTCAAGGCCGCGGCAGCCGCCCCGGGTTTCCTGATGCCGGCCATGTGTATGCGGTTCTGGCCCGGCTGGGCCTGGCTCAAAGAGGCGGTGCAGCAGCAAACCTACGGCAAAGTACTAACCGCACGGTTCCGGCGCCTCTCCGAAATGCCTCGATGGAACCGTCAGGCAACCTATTCCGGCGGTATCGACATCGGCGGCGCCCTGTTCGACCTGCACATCCACGACACGGATTTTGTCAACTTCCTCTTCGGCCGCCCGGCCGGAGTGCTCTCCTGCGGCGTGATCGGCGGCACCGGTTCCATAGACCATGTGACCACCCAGTATCTCTACCCCGGCGGCCCGGCGGTGCATGCCGAGGGCAACTGGCTGCTGCCCTCCGGTTTCCACATGTCCTTCACCCTGCATTGCGAACAGGCGACACTGGACTTCGATCTGGCCCGCGGCGCCGACGCCCTGCAAATCTCCGAACCGGACAAACCCCTGACCACGGTGAAACTGGAGGGCACAGACGGTTATGGAGCAGAGATTCGTTACGCTCTGGAATGCGCCCTGCAGGGGCGGCGTCCGGCCGTGGTCACCGCACTGGATGGCGTCACCGCGCTTGAAATCTGCGAAGCGGAGGAGAAATCCATCCGCACCGGTCTATTGATAAACCTCTGACTTCCTACCCCACTCAACCCGACACTATTGATCCAAGAAAATGAACACTTCACTCCGGTTAAAGCTATTCGTGATGATGGTGCTGGAATTTTTCATCTGGGGCGCCTGGCTCCCGCTGATTTTCAGTTATCTGCCCAGTGTGGGCTTTTCGCCCGGCCAGCAGTCCTGGATTCTCAACGCCTTTCCCATAGCCGCCGTGGTGGGGATGTTCTTCAGCAACCAGTTTGCCGACCGCACCTTTGCGGCCGAAAAATTCCTCGCTTTCAGCCACCTGATCGGCGGGTTGGCGATGCTAGGGCTGGCTTTCACCCGGAGCTTTTGGCCCTTTTTCGGCCTTATGCTCACGCACTGCCTGCTCTACGTCCCCACGATCTCGATCACCAACTCCATCGCCTTTGCGAGCATGAAAGATGCGAAAAAAGAGTTCGGCCTCGTCCGCATGGGCGGCACCATCGGATGGATCCTCGCAGCCTGGCCCTTCACCTTCATTCTGGTGGACTGGAACAAAGTGCATGCCGCAAACCCGCAAGGCTTGACCAACTGGCTCGGCGTGGTGCTGGGCAACGGTTTGACAGGGGACGCGCTCAAGGCGGCCACGGTGTGGACGTTCATCGTGGCGGGCGCCGCTTCGCTTCTGCTGGCGGGCTTCAGCCTCACCCTGCCCCACACTCCCCCCAAGAAAAAGAACGCTGGCGCCACCGAAAGTCTGGCATGGCTGGAAGCGATGAAGCTGCTCAAGCATCCTTTCGTCCTGGTTCTCTGGGTGGTTACCCTGGTCGATTCCTTCGTCCACAATTGTTATTTCAATTGGACCGGTTCATTCCTCGGAGCCGCCAAGGAAGCAGGCGGCGTTGGAATTCCCGGCAACTGGATCATGCCCGTCATGAGTGTTGGGCAGATTGCGGAAATCCTAACGATGTTCATCCTAGGCGCGACCCTGAAACGGCTGGGCTGGCGCACGACAATGATCTTCGGCATTCTGGGCCACGCGGCTCGCTTTGCCGTCTATGCCTTCTTTCCGCAGCACCGGGAGTTGATCATTCTCATACAGATTCTGCATGGCATCTGCTACGCATTCTTCTTCGCCACCGTGTATATCTTTGTGGACGCCTATTTCCCCAAGGACGCCCGGACCAGCGCCCAAGGCCTGTTTAACGTGATGATTCTGGGCATTGGCGCCCTGCTGGCCAATTCCATCTGCCCTTGGCTCAGCCAGGCCAAATTCACCGACACGGTCACCAAACTGACCGACTTCCACGGCCTGTTCCTAGTGCCAATGTTCTCGGCCATCGGAGCCGCGGTCGCGCTGGTGTTGTTTTTCCATCCGCCCAAA
This sequence comes from uncultured Verrucomicrobiota bacterium, assembly GCA_903873415.1. Classification (GTDB taxonomy): domain Bacteria; phylum Verrucomicrobiota; class Verrucomicrobiia; order Limisphaerales; family CAIQOK01; genus CAIQOK01. The sequence continues at coordinate 7,944 of CAIQOK010000104.1, forward strand.
ATGGATCCCTCCGCCGTAAAAACAACACATCCCTGATTCAAACTCCCCTGATAAACAGCTGACAAAATGCGACTCGACATCGCCACAGCCCTCCTTTGTCCGCAACCTTGACCGCCTACCGCACTTTCACATGAAAACAAAACAGCTTGCAGCACTCGGCCTCGCGCTGGCCCTCTGCCTGGAAACAGCAATCCCGTCGCCATCCCTGCCCGCCCCGGTAATCGCCCGGGATGCGGCGGCGGCGCAATCATCATTCTACGAAATGCATCTGGGGCTCTTTGTGCACTACATGTTTCCCGGCAAAAAATACCAATGGGGCGCCACCCTCTGGCCGGATGGTTCGGCGGTGCAAAGCCTCGATGAACTGGCCGACAACTTCGATGCCGCGGACTTTGCCGACAAGGCCAACCTCATGCATGCCCAGTACGTCATCTTCACCACCTCGCATGCGAACATGAACGCACTATTCCCGAGCAAAGTGTTGCAACGCCATCTGCCCGGCCACACTTCCAAGCGCGATGTGCTCCGGGATGTGATCACCGCCATGAAGGCAAAAAAAATCCGGGTCGTCTTTTACATCCACCCCAGCGACGGCCATGATTTTTCCAAGGAAGACCAAGACCGGGTCGGGTGGAATGACGGACCGCCCTACAAGCGCTACAACGATTTCATCAACGACTATTTCGCCGAATTGGTGGACCTCTATGGCAAGGACGTTTCCGGCTATTTCATGGACGGCGGAGTTCCCAAGAAAATCGTCGACGGACCGCGCCTGCGCCAGACGATCCTGAGCCGCCAGCCCGGTGCCTGGCTGATCCAGAACGGCGGCCTGAACCGCAGCGTGAACAACTTTGGGGCCTACGAGACTCTCGAACCTCCCTATCCCGCAGCCAACTGGGCCGTCAACAAGCCCATCACCGGCGAGTGGTGGGCTCTGACCAACTCGGTCATTCTCTGCCCGGAACTGGCCTACCGCTATACGATTCTCCAGGCCTCGGTCAAGGATCGCCAAGGCGGCGGTGTCGGCTGGTCCTTCGGCCCCTATCCCGGAGGCAAGTGGGAGTTGGGCGTGCCCTCCTTCTGCAAACGATTGGGCGACCTGACCGGCCTGGCCGGCCCATCCCTCTTCGGCTCCCGCCCCAGCAAGGCCTACGTCACTCTCAACCGCCAACCTCTCATCGGCTTGGCCCGCGCGGCCACGGAGTCCATCGACGGCAAGAAAACCTACCTGCACCAGTTCCTGGCCCCCAGAACCCGGGAACTGGAACTGCCCGCGCCGGCGGACGGCCGCAAATTCTCTTCTGCGCATCTGCTCGTCAACCATCACAAACTCGACCTGCGGCAAACGGACCATTCGCTCCGCTTAACCCTCAACCGGCGGGATGATTGGGATAATGTCGACACGATCATCGTGCTCGAATAGAAAGCCCCCGCCTCGTGAATCCACACCCCGAGTTGGAATCGATCCGAGGCAACGCAACACCCGCACCGGCTTTTGCGGGTGTAAATTCACAGCCCGATCCGCCCCCCCCGGAACCGGGCGTTTGTCCATTGCTGGAGGGATTCCGCCAACCGCCTCCGGACTTCGGTCCAGTGCCCTTTTATTGGTGGTCGGGTGAAGCCTTGAACCGGGACCGAATCGCCTGGCAACTGGACCGCCTCAAGGAAAAAGGGATTCATCAGGTCGTCCTGAGCTATCCGCACGGACCGGAGGGTGCCACCGACCTCGGCACGCCGCCCCTTTTCTCCACGGAATGGTGGGAGCTGTTTCGCTGGTTCCTCTCCCAATGCAGCCTGCGGGACATGACCGCAGGTTTTCAAGATTACACGCTGGTCGGCCCCATCCTCCAGGAGATCGGCACCGCCACGCCAGGCATGTCCGGCGGGCAGATGAGCTGTGTTTGGATGGATGCCGCCGGACCGGCCACCGTCGCTTTGGAGGCGGAAGATCAAACCCGGCCCCTCGGCGCTTGGGCCTATCCTCTCATAAATGGAATCCCTCAGCCGATGGACGCGCTCGAGCTGACCGCGCAACTTGAGCAGGGACGGCTTCAGTGGGCTGCGCCCCGGGGAAACTGGCGGATTGCGCTCGTGTTTTTGCGTAGCGCCCCGTTCGATCCGATGCACCCCGACTCCGGCCGGCTGGCCATCGAGCGGCTCTACGCCCCGTTTGAACGCGAATGCCCCGGGGAAATCGGACGGACGCTGAAGACGTTTTTTCAAGACGAACTGGACTTCGGCATCCGCATGCCTTTCTGGTCGCCGCACCTCCGGGCATCCTTCAGTTCCCATCATAACTACGACCTGTGGCCCCTCCTGCCAGCCCTCTGGCTTGATCTCGGCAATCTCACCGTCAAGGTGCGGATGGACTATGCAGATGTGGTGGCCAAGGAGGTGGAGGGCTGTTATTTCCAGCCCGTCTTCCAATGGCACGAACAACGCCACACCCTCTTCGGCCATGATAATGTCGGACGGGGCGAAATGCGGCGCGGCCGCGAATGCTACGCCGACTACTTCCGCGCCATGCGCTGGTACTCGGCGCCGGGGTGCGATGATCCGAAGATCAGCGGCCAGCGCGCTTTCAAGGGGCTCAAAGTCAACAGTTCCATCGCGCACCTGTATCAGCGGCCCCGGGTCTGGGTGGAGGCCTTTCATTCCAGCGGCTGGGGAACATGCCCGGCCGAGGTGGTCGCGGCCTTGAACGAGGACTTCGCCTTCGGTGCCACCGTCGTCAATCTCCACGGCCTCTACTACACCACCCACGGAGGCTGGTGGGAATGGGCACCTCCGGACTTTCATTTCCGCCAGCCTTACTGGAAACATTGCGGCTCTCTGAACGATTACTTCACCCGCCTCTCCTGGGTGCTGTCTCAGGGAACCCACCGCTGCGATGTGGCCATCCTATATCCCAGCGCCGCCCTGGAATCCGAGCCGGCCGCCACCGGCTCGCACACGCTCCATGCCCACGTCGGCCATGACGCCATCGAGGACTCAGCCGCGCCCAATCTCGACCCGGAACGGGTGGCGTTCGGCGTGGGAAAATTCCTTTTCAACCGCGCCTGCGATTTTGATTTCATTGATTTTGAATCGCTGGCCCGCGCAACGGCAACCGCCGGCAAACTGGAGGTGGGCGCGGAGACTTACCGGGTCCTGCTCCTGCCAGCCATGTCCTCCATCCGGTTTTCATCGCTCGAAAAGGCCAGGGACTTCGTGCTCTCCGGGGGACTGGTCATCGCCTGCGGCTGTCTGCCCAACGCCAGCGAACGGGCCGGCGCCGAAGACCCCCGGCTGGCCGCATTGGTCGGGGAAATCTTCCACCCCGATCCAACCCCCCGCGGCGGCTGCGGCCTGCTCGTTCCCCGGAGCTATAGCGAAGTGTTACGCTTGATCAACCAGTTCATCCCCCGTGACGCCGCCGCCCAAGGCCAATTGCAATTGCTTCATCGCCATGTGAATACACATGACGTGTTTTACGCCTTTAACCCGGCCGACTCATCCCTGACCACCGATGTGTGCTTCCGGGTCCCCGGCACGCCGGAACTGTGGGATCCTTGGACCGGCAAAACCGCTCCGCTACCGGTCATGGAAATGTCCGAGGCCACCCGGACCCTGCGGTTAAACCTGGCCCCCCGCGAATCGAAGCTGATTGTTTTCCAGCGGAACGCCCCGCCGCGAACAGAGGACATTCCAGCCCCAGACCAGACGCGGGAATTGATGCGCTTCGATGGCCTGTGGAATTTCAAAGTCCAGCCCACACTCGACAACCGCTTCGGCGATTTCCGCCTGCCCCCGACCCCGGACTGCCTCGCTCCGGAGGCTCGCAGGTTCCGGTGGGCGGAAGAAACCTCGTCGGGAGTTCCGTGGCACGAGGCTGCCTTCGATGCTTCGGATTGGCCGGAGACGACCTTCTCTTTCGGGCCCCGGTTTGAAGTGCGCGGTCCCATCTCCCCAGATGGTTCGGGCCCGACTCAATGGCGGCCGTATGACTTCTCCCTGCGCTGGGGAATTGAGCGCGACCCGTTTCTCACCGACTGGTTGAGCGGGCCGCATGGATTGAAAAACCGCGTGCCGGATGAGTTTCTGGATTTCCATTGCGACACACCGGGCAGCTTCTGGGAGCTGCGCTCCCGGGTGATCGTGGACTCGGAGCGCGACGTGGCAATGATCATGGGCGGGCGAAGCTGCTATTCAGCCTGGGTGAATGACCAATTGGTTTTGGAGCAAAACGCATCGCTGCCGCCGGGTCGTTACGCGCCCTGGAACATCCCCCATTACGAATGTTCACCGCGCGAAACCCTCGTCCGTTTGCGCTCCGGCGCCAACGAGCTGCGACTCACCCTGGTCCAGCCGGCGGGCCAGCGCACCAGAGCCTTTGTCGCCTTTGCCCCGCCACCGCCGAACCCGGCTCATCCGGGCTTGCGTTGGTTCACGGATCCGCGGTCGCCGCGGCCTTCATTGCCTGCGTCTCCTGAAAGGCGGGCGGTTTGGCTGCGTTGTTGCGCACCGCCGGGACTGCGCGGGCTGGAATTTACCGCACGCGGCACGGCTCGGGCCTGGGCCGATGGCAAAGAACTCACCCTCGAAAAATTGGAAACACTGGCCGATGGCAGCGTGCGCTACCGCTCTGGTGACGGTAAAACGCACCTGCAACCGGTGACCCTTGCCTGCCGTATCGAGGCGCCAGCGGAATACCGGGCGGGCGATGTCTTGACCGGCCCGGTGCGCTTTCACTGCGGGCCCGGCAAATTGCCGGCAGGCGATTGGTGCGCGCACGGCTTGTCCTGCTACTCGGGCATTGGAGATTACAGGCAGGATTTCAAACTGCCCTTCCCGCCATGCGAAGGAAGGCTGCTTCTGGATCTGGGCGGCGTTGCAGCGACCGCCGCAGTGCGGGTGAACGGCGCTCCGGCAGGAGTCTTAGTCGCGCCGCCCTGGCAACTGGACGTGACACCATTCGTTCGAGCCGGCGGCAACACTCTGGAGATTCAGGTCGCCAACACCTTGGCCAACCACTACAGCGTCGGCATCCCGACCCCCTACGCTTTCCCTCATCAGACCCGCTCCGGATTGATTGGGCCCGTACGCCTGCTCCACGATCCCAAACCGTGAACCCTCAAAAGACTGCCTGAAAATTATGGATGCCTCCCCCCTCCCCCGCACCGCCTCACTCCCACGAATGGTCGGCTATGGCCTGGGCGAATGCGCCAATTCACTCATCATGAACGGCTTCTTCGGCTTCGCGATGCTCTACTATACCGAGGCCCTCAAACTCAGCCCCGCCCTCGCCGGCATGGCCATGTCCGTATCCGTTTTCTGGGAGGCCGTCAGCGAACCTGTCATGGGCCATTTCAGCGATCACACCCGCCATCGCTATGGCCGTCGGCACCCCTGGATGCTGCTGGGCGGTCTTGTGATGGCGGTGAGTTTCTACTTCATCTGGGCCGTCCCGGCACCCTTTCACGGCCACCCCACCCCGCTCTTCTGTTATCTGGTCACAATGAACCTCTGCCTGCGCACCGGGCTGACCATGTTCTTCATCCCCTACCTTGCGTTGGGCTTCGAAATGTGCGGCGACACGGACGGCCGCTCGAAGCTACAAGCCGTGCGACAGGTGCTCAACATGGCCGCCAACTTCGCCGGCCCCGCCCTGGCCTGGAGCATCTTTTACCGCGACACCGTCGGGGCGAATGGCGCCAAAATCATCGGCACCACCATCCCGGAAAACTTCACCCGCATGGGCGCGGCCTTCTCCCTGGCCACGGTATTCTTCGTCCTCCTCGTCTTATGGTTTACCCGGCAATGGATTAAGGACACCCGGGTGACGGCATCGGAGGGAAACCATCTGCCCCGCGAAAACTTCTGGATGGACATGAAACACACCCTGCTAGACCCCAATCCGCGCTGGGTCTTCGCCTTTATCTTCCTGGTCTGTGCCGGCATGGTGCTGGTCAGTTCCTTGCAGATGTATGTCTACGTCTACTTCATGAAATTCCAGGCTTACGAGAAATCCTTCGCCCACGGTTCAACCATGATCGGCATGGCCGCCGGAGCGGCCATCTCCGCTTGGCTGGCCCGAAAACTCGACAAGCGCGGTGCCGTCCTGCTGGGCGGCTCCATCACCATCGCCTCCAACGCCGTGCTGGCTGGATTGTTCCTGACCGGCCTCATTCCGGTCGCCACCAAGACGGCGCTCGGCTTGTTTGTGGTCTTTCACGCCGCCTACTGGTTCGGCAACGGCATCGTCCTGCCAGTCGCCACGGCGATGATGGCGGACGTGGCGGAACTGCACCGCGCCCGCACCGGCATCAACAAAGACGGCGCCTACTCGGCCATGTTCAGTCTGGCGATGCGACTGGCGATTTCCTTCAGCCTGATGGCCTCCGGCTGGATACTAAGCGGCATCGGCTTTGTCACCGATGCCGCCCACACCACGCAGACCCCCGCGGCAATCTGGCGCTTGGGCGCGGCAACCTTCCTTGCCGGCCCGCTGGTGTGCGCGACTTCGCTGCTCGCAATCCGTCGCTATCCCCTTACCCGGCAACGCTTGGCCTCGCTCCTGACAAAATAGCCCCTGGATCCAAGACCGAGTCTGGATGTTGGTTATCTTGAACCAATAAATGTCGCGGCGGGCGAGAGGTCGTTGGGAATTGCGCGGCGGGCGCCGAGCTTGAAAAACGGTTTGCCTTCCTCATTCAAAATCGTGCCCTCATCCTGCACGCGGTAGCCAAGCTCTTGCACTTCAGTGCGGTTGGCGCAGAGTTGGGTCGCAACACCGGTCATGCCTGTGCCGCAGAAGCCATCGAACACAACTTCACCTGGCTGGGTGTAGTGCGGGATGTATTTCATGATTGCCCGATGCGGGACTTTGGTGTGGTAAGAGTGGGCGTTGTTGATGGGATGATTTTCCCCCTCGCTCACGTCCGCCGCGAACGGTTCGCGATGGTAGGGCTTCTTCGGGTCGAAGGGCGTGCCGTAGCCTTTAACGAAATCTGCCAACCATGGATTCGGGCAGGCGGTGCAATACGGCGGATCGGACACCGCGAGAATGTCCTCGTCTTTGCCGATGGGGAAACCCTCAATCTTGCAGAACTCCGAGTCTTTCAATTTCTGCGCCACTAATTTCAGGAAGTGCTCGCGCCGCACTTCCTCGCTGGGGAACTTCTGGCCGAGACATTCCACCGACCCGGTGGATTTGTTGGCGAGATTGAGATTGGATTGGCTCATGGGAAACTTTAAACCGCGAAACTTTTTAACCACAGATGGGAAATGGGCCGGACTTTTTACCGCAGATGGCGCGGATATTCGCAGATAGGGGAAAACTTCATGGCCGGTTGATGCTTGTTTTTATCTGTGTCCATCTGCGTTATCTGCGGTTCGTTTCAGTTTCAATGGATGCGCTGGGCGAGGTGGCCGTGCGGGGCGTAAACCTCCAGATAATTGCCGGCGACGATGGGGAGTCGGTCGGGGAACACAACGACGTTGAGACCACCGGGATGTTTGGCAGAGGCATGCTGGATGCCGGTAATGCGACCAGAATCATAGGCCAGCCGGGCCAACAGTTGCATGGAGGCATAGGGTGACGCCACCCAAGTGCCGGTCATTTCCTGAGCGGTGGTGCCAAGCGCGGCCAGGGTGGCCGGATCAGTCAGGTCCAGCAGGTTATTCACGATGCCGTCCACGGTGATGACACCCCACGGCACCGAGCGAACCGGCACCGAAGCCCCGGGCAGCAGGATCAAAGCGGAAACCTCGCCACCCGCAACAACCAAATGATGATGACAGCCCAAATACTCATCCTCGCGATCGGACCGCCATTGTGACAGTGCCAAGCACGCCAGTCTGGATTAAGGATCTTCCACGGCCTATTGACGAACGCAGGGGATGGAAGGAGTGTTATACCAATCAAAGATGAACAAAACCCATCCCATGAAAACGGATTCCGATCTTGGAAGGATGGCATACCAGCTGGTGGCGGACTGCAAGGTTGGCCTCATGACAACTGCCAGTGCGGAAGGGCAACCCCACGCCACGTGGATGAATTTCGAGACCAAGGGATACTTGGACGAGATCTTCACTATTACCGCTCCAATCACCCAGAAGGTCGCCAACGTCAGGGAGAATCCCCGCACCGAATGGCTATTCTCGAACCCCTCAATGGAGCGCGTGGTGCTGGTGTGCGGAAACACCCGGGTGATCGAAGGGCCGGACATGAAACCCTACTGGGATGCGGTGCCTGGCAAGTCAAAGGCCTACTACCGGGAATACGCCAATCCTCAAGAATCCGACCACTTCGTCGTCCTCTGCACCACGGTCGGAAAGATTGTCCTTAACCGCCCCAGCATGTATCGCAAATTCACCGTCAAGGAAGAGGATGCGGCGAATCCCCACTCCGTGTTTTGTCTACCTGATACGCCCGCATCATGACCATCGCTATTCCATTCAGCCAAAGTCTTGGGGGGATCAGGCCTCTGATAGTAAAGCCTGTAGGTCGAGATGGCGTGTGAACATGGCCAGAGTTCCGTCAGCCGTGCGAGGCCAGTCTGCCTGCGGCCTATCCCAATACAACTCGACGCCGTTCTGATCCGGGTGACGCAGGTAAAGAGCTTCGCTCACGCCGTGGTCGCTGCAACCTTCAAGGTGAATGCCCGCCTCAAGGATTCGACGTAAGGCGTCAGCAAGCGCGACGCGAGTGGGGTAGAGAATGGCGAGGTGGAAAAGCCCCGTGGCACCTGCAGGTGGCGGTGAACCTCCCAAACTCTCCCATGTGTTTAGCCCGATGTGGTGGTGGTAGCCACCAGCGGAGATGAAGGCCGCGCCGGGGTCGGTAACGCTGGGTTAACTCAAAGCCAAGGACCCCGCAGTAGAAGCGGAGCGCGCGCTCAAGATCCGCGACCTTGAGATGCACATGGCCGATGGAGACTTTCGGGTCAATTCGCGGGTGGATCATGGAGGCTGCTGCCTGTTTCGGTTTTGCTGCAGTGGCCTGCTGCTAAAGCCTCTTGTGGGAACCGTCACAAAGCGCGCCGCTTGCATTATGCTTGCAGGCGCAGAAGTAGACCGTGCCGTTTTTCTCAGCGGTATACGCTTGGGGGGTAAAATCGGTGCCCTTGTGGGAGCCGTCGCAGAAAGGCTGGGCTTTGCTCTCGCCGCAGGAACACCAATGGTAAGTCTTGCCAGCTTCGACAGTAAAAGCGATGGGAGAGGCTTGAGCGATTTTTGGTGTTTTCACTTTGTATGTTGGTTTAATGGACTTTTGTTGACAGCAGCCGCGATGCATTGCGTGCAAAAAACACAGCCATCCCAAGGGGTTTTAAAAAATTGCTGGAACAATTTGTTCAGCCCCGCCACAAGGCAGGGTTGAATAAAAATTAAACGGTTTCGCACCGTCGAAATTGAATCTTCCCCATCAGATTTGCAACCTTATTTAGGAGCTTATTCCGGAGTTTTTGGCGGCCAGGATTACTCGCGAGACACTGCCCCCCACTGCAGTGAAAAACCACCCTTTTCCAAGCGAAATCCAAATGATTATTTGATTCCTGATAAATGTATTCGGCTTGCAGCCACCTTCTCTGCGCGCATTTCCCGTCACGGTCCGCTTTCCAGATTTCTGTGTTGCCTTTCAACCACCACCTTCGCGACTTAGCCATGCCGGAGCCGGGGCAGGAAAACTCATCTTCCTTGCAGGCGGGGGGACTCGTCACGTCGTCGGCCGCAAAAATCCCGGCCCGGCCGCGCGCCGGGTCAGAGCATAAAAAAAGGAGCGGGAGGTCTGACCCTCCCGCCCCGTGTTGAACTCCGTTTGGCTGACGCCGTCAGTCCCTATTTAAACGTGTAGGTCTGGATCACCCACGAAGCCGGGGTGGTCACCGTGGCCGTGGCCGTCATGCCCGTGCTGAACAAACTGGTCAGGATAGCGGTGGCGATTTTGTCTTCGGCGATGGTGTTGGCGCTGCTGATACGGCTGGTGTAACCGCTGCCGGCAGCCGTCACCGTGGAGGTGGTGGCGGCGGCGGCGAACACCAGTTCATTGGCGGCGGTGGTGATCAAGCCGCCGGCGGTGACCGTGGCGGGCGATGTGGTGCCTGAGGCCGTGCCGGAGCGGTCGAGCGTTGTCACGCCGGAATACTCCAGAACCCGGACTCCGGGCGAGATGGCGGCACCGGTGAAGGTGACCGTCACCGTGCGGCCCGCGCCGGCTGCTGCGGCGGTGTAGTAGACGGACTGACGAAGGTTGCCTGCGGCACTCGTCACGGTTCCGGCCAGGGTGTAGGTCTTGCCGCCGTTATCCACCACGGACGACACGTTGGTGGCAACTCCAGTCCAGCTGACCACCACAATGTTGAGGTTGCCTGCCGTTTGGTTGGTTGAGAGGGCGGGAGTGGTGATGGTGCTGGCCGAGGCCACAGCGGGGGATGCCGCAGCCTGCACATAACGAATGGCAACCGTGACCGGCGCGGAGACAGCGAAGGAGGAGAAGCCCCCTGCGTTGGTTGCCCGCACCTGGTAGGTGTAGGTGTTTCCAGCCGCAACTGTGGTGTCGTTGTAGTTGGTGACATTCGCTCCGGCGAGTGTTGTCAGCGCGGCGAAGGCTCCCGAACCGGTGGCCCGCTGCACCTGGAAGTAGGCCGCGTTGGTGGCGTTGTTCACCCAAGTCAGGGCCACCGTGGCTGGATTCATCCCGGTCAACGTTGCGGTCATAGCCGTGGGGGCATTCGGGGCCGGCGGCGGCACCGGAGTGGTGACGGTGGCCGTGTTGGATGGCAGCGAACTGCCGCCGCTGTTCGTGCCGAACACGCGGTAGCTGTAGGTGGTGGTCGCAACCACCGTGGTGTCGGCATATGCCACGCTGTTTGAATTCACGTTGGCAAGGGTTGCGAACGCGTTGGTGCCGATAGCCCGCTCAATGCGGTAACCCGACTGACTGGTGCCGGCCGTCCACGCCAGATTGACCCGGGTGGAGCTGCTGTCCGCAATGGCGGTCAGATTGGAGGGGGCGGTGGGCGGCCAGAGCACCGAGGCGGGGGCGCAGAAGGCGGAATTGCCTGCCAGATTCACTGCCCGGACTTGGTAGCTATAGGCCGTGCCCAACACGGCCGTGGTGTCGGTGTAGGTCTTCAATGTTGTTCCCGCAACATTCGCAATCGAGACATAGGCCCCGCCGGCAGTGGAACGCTGGACCTCGAACGAATCTGGAACTGCGGTGGTCACCGAAACCGGATTAGTCCATGTGAGAGTCACCGCCACAGGGTTGAGGGAGGCGACCAGAATCTTAAGTCCGCCGGGAGCGGGGGGTGCCGCCAAAGGCACCACCTTGACGTTGAGGCTGGCCGAAGTGGCGTCGCCCGCTGTGTTGTAGGCCACCACCCGATACAAGTTCGTCGAGGGATAACGGACGGTGACATCGACGAAGTTGGTGGTGTTGGCCGGCACATTGGTGACGACGGCATACGTGGCGACGCGGGTGGTGGCGTCAGCCCGCTCAATCCGGAACCCGATTTCGTTGGTGGGATTTCCCACCGTGGCGGTCGGGAGACCGGTGGTGTAGTCATAGGGGGTTCCATCGGTCCAAGTCAGATTGACCTGGGCTGTGCCGGGCGCGGGGATGGAAGCGGAACCTGTAAGCACCGGGGCTTTGGGCACATAGGACTTCACCGTCAGACTGATGGGCCGCATCATGTCGTTTTCCTCGTGGCCGAGCAGATGGCAATGCCAGATGTAAGCCCAGTTGAAGTTGACCCGGGTGTTGAGTGTCGGAACGGCCAAGGTGGCCCCGGTGGTCGGATCCCAGTTGGAGAATCCAAGGGGCGAATTCGGGGGCTCGGAGGGGGCCAGATAACGCCAGCTGTTGGAAACACCGAAGGGCGAGGGCACCGAAACGGCGCGGGTGGCGACGATGATATCCTGCAGCGGGTGCATGCGCACCGTTTCTTTCCAGCCCACTTCGTCGGCGTCCGGGGGCTTGATGGTGCCGTCCCAGGCCACGCGGTTGACGATCTGGACGTTGACGAGATGGAAGTGGACGCAATGGCTGTCGACGCCGTTGTGGGTGATTTTCCAGATTTGGGTCTCGCCGTCGTTGAACAACTCGGTGATGGGATCGACGTAGTTGAGGGGGACGGTGGTCTGGATAGTCTGGTTTTGGAAGGGCAGTTCAACCCCCAAGAGGGCATTGAGGCGGCCGTTTTCATCGAACAGCTCCTGAATGCACTTGGCCTTGAACGCGATGGTGACCGGGGTGGTTTGGCCGTAGGGGATGAAGGTCAGGTTGGTTGCCTGAATGGTGGCGTAGGTGTTGAGCTGGGAACCACCGGTATAGCCCACGGAATTATACGCCGCTTCCGGAACCACCGGAACGGGCTGGGTGGCGCCAAAGATGAAAGGCATACCGCTGACGGAATTAGTCAGAGCTGCAACCATTGTTTTGTCGTAGTCATCCACGGGGGCGGTGGAATTCGCATTTGGTGTGGCGGCCGAGGCTGCCGCAACCCGGAACTGCATCACCGTGCGGGTGTTTGGACCCATGCCCGGGTTGGTATTGCCAGGACCTCCACCGCCGGTCTGGTCGCCGTCCTCGGTATACAGGTCGTTGCGGGCATCGGCTGCCGGAAGAGCAGCCGGGCTGTCGTTGTAGAGGATGATCGTCTTGCCGGCGAAGTGGGTGAAGTCCACCACCACGTCGGCGCGTTCCGCGGGAGCAAGCCAGAGTCCGTGTTGCTTCACGTTCAAGACGGTGACCGCCTTTTTGCTCTGTTCAAAACCCACAGGCGTGTTTGAAATCACCACCGGGTTCGGCAAAATCCCACCTTCGTTGGCGATCTTAACCATGGCCGGTCCGCGCTTGGTCGGATCAGGCACACCGCCGGGACGGTTGTCTAGGATGTCCGGGGTATAGCCCACGGTCTGGACACGCCAAGTGGTCGGAAATGGAATGCCCGCCGTGGTGCTGGCCTGGACCAATCCGACTTCCGTATTGCCTGTATAGATCTGCGCCTCGGCGGTGGCTTGAACCCCACCCACCGCAGTCGGAGGATCGATGGTCACCGTGGGAGCGTTGGTGAACCCGCTACCAGTCACCACGATGGTGATTCCGGTGACTGCGGTGGTCACGGGGTCCACAATGGCCGTGGCCAAGGCGCCGATACCACCACCGCTCGTAATGTTTACGTTGGGGGGCATGGTGGCACTATAGCCACTGCCACCAGCCGTCACGACAATGTTCGAGATGATGGGGCTAGCCACATAGAGCTGCAGGTTCCAATAACGGTCGTCCGCGGCATCCAGGAATTTAATGCGATACTTCGCCGGATCCACGTTCAAATAAGGATAGGGCTGACCGTTGACCACCGGGGTGTCTTGGAAGGACTCAGGGCAGTGAGACAGGCGGGGGGGATACGGGGTGCTGACGATCCACGGCGGCCAGAACCAGGGGCCGTAATCCCAACGACCAATCCCGTTGGCACCGCTGCCGTCCGGATTATTGGGCCACTGATTGGGCACATAGACGTGGGGCATCCACAGATTTCCCATCACCGGCGCAACGCCGGTGATGCCGTCGACCACATCGGTGAGCCAGAGTGGATCAAGATTCGTCATGGTCGTCGGATCAGGGACAAAGGTCTTGTCCTGAATAACCAAGGTGATCATATGAGCCAGGTCATTGGTGGCGGCGGGACCGGCGGCCATCACACCGGGAACCCCGGCAGCCGCAAGCAAGGTCTCTTCCTGCTGATCCACGATCAGATACGGAGCGGCCTCGCCGGCATACACGTTCGGCCCGGTCGATCCATAAGTGTGGTCATGATACCAGAGCAGGCGGCCGCTCTGCAGGTTCGGCCAGTAATAGGTCATCGAGCCGTCACCCGGATTAGGCATGTCGGGCACATTCAAGGCGTCGGGTCCCTTGTGATAGGAAGTCAACTCCCCAGCCGGGGTGATCCACTGGTGGGGGGTGCCGTCACTGATCCAAGGCGGGAATCCGCCATGCAGATGGATGTTGGCCCGGTTCTGTGTGTATTGCTCATACACTGGAGCTCCATTCACATCAACCCCGGTCTGATGCGGGCCGTCGCCGGCGCCTAAGACTGTGGAATCGGTCGGCAGGAAGATCCGCCCGGCCGGGCCGGTGGGCAGAAGGTTGGTGAACTTGACGCGGACCGGGATGTTCTTGAACGCCACGATCATAGGCCCCATGTAGTGGGGCTTGTCCGCGCCGTAGAGCAGTTGCCCTGCAGTGTTCGTCACGTTCATCGACAGGCCATGCGCAGTGTCCAAGGGCACGGCGCCGGCATAGGTGGAGGGGACGATCTGGACATAGCCGCGCAACTTGGTGCCGCCGACCGGAAGGTCCTGATGCATGCGCTCGAAATACTCAACCAGACCGATCTCGTAATATTGGCAGTTGGCATAGGGCGAACCGTAGGGGGTGTTAGGAACCGCCACGGGAATGTATTGGCCTAGGCTGTTGGAACTGCTGGACAAGAGGCCCGGTAACTGGTCCACAAATTTCCGCAAGGGCGGGCTGTAGGCGTAGTTGCCCAAGGTGTAATCCACATCCGGATTAAGGCTCATGACGCCGGGGGCGGCGTTGTTCGTTCCATAACTGCCCGCGGCCTGCGCCAAGGCGCGATCCGCGGAGACAGTCAGGGCGAGGGCCGAGAGCACCGACGCCAGGGCGGCGGTGTATCGCGAGACCATTCGCTCTTTAACAGTGGTTTTCAGTTGTTTCATTTCTAGTTTATTATCGTTAATCAAGTTATGTCGTATCAGTGCGGGCCGGGTTATTTGAAGGTGACCGTCTGGATGACCCACTTGCGGGTCGTGGTGGTTCCACTCACCGCCGCAGTGGCAGTTGAGGCGCCGGTCCGGGTGAGGACCTTATCCTGGGCGATCGAGGTGGTGGTGGTAAGGCGACTGGTGAATCCGGTGCCAGCTGTCACCGCAGTGGCAGCGGATGCGGCGCTGAAGACCAGCTCATTGGCCGAGGTGGTGTTCCCGGGATTTCCGGTGGTGGCCGTGGCAGCGGTGCCGGAGGCCCCGCCGGAGCGGTCCAGCGCTTTCACGCCGGAATACTCAAGGAAATACACCCCGGGTGAGGTGGCGGCACCGTTGAAGGTGACCGTCGCGGTCCGGCTCGCGCCAACCACCGCAGATGCGTAGTAGATGGACTGGCGGAGGTTGGCCGCGACATTGGTCACGGTCCCCGCCAACGTGTAGGTCACCGCACCACTATCCACCACACTGGTGATGGCGGTGTTAGTGCCGGTCCAGTTGACCACCACAATGTTCAGGTTGCCCGCAGTCTGGCTGGCAGCCAGAACGGGGGTTGTGACCACAGAAGCAGAGGCGACGGCCACGGAAGCCACAGACTGGACATGGCGGATGGACACCGTAACTGCCGCAGTGGTTGAGAAGGCGGAGTTGGTGGAAGCATTCACAGCCCGGACCTGATAGGTGTAGGTCGTGTTGGCCACCACAGTGGTGTTGGTGTAGGAGGTCACATTCGTACCCGTGATCGTCGCCAGCGCCGCAAAGGCACCGGTCCCGGTCGCACGCTGCACCTGGAAGGATGTGGCGTTGGTCGCGTTGTTAACCCACGTCAGCACCACAGTGGCCGGATTCATTCCAGTCAAAGTGGCTGTCAGGCCAGAGGGGGCCGCAGGCACCGTGGTGGGTATGACTGTCGCGGCGGGTGTGGTGACCGTGGCGGTAGGAGAGGCCAGAGAGGCCCCGGCCGTATTTGTGCCGAACACACGGTAGGAGTAGGCAGTGCCGCCCGCCACACTCGCATCAGCATAGGCCAGGGTCGCTGATGCGACATTGGTGAGGGTTGCGAACGCTCCGGCACCCAAGGCGCGTTCGATACGGTAGCCCGTTTGGCCGGTGCTCGCCGTCCATGCCAGGTTGACCAGCGTCGCGTTGGTCGAGGTGGCCGTCAGCGAAGCCGGGGCCGAGGGGGGCCAGGCCACCGTCGCACTGGCCGAGAAGGCCGAGCTGCCGACAGCGTTGGTGGCAAACACGCGGTAGCTGTAGTTGGTGTTAAACAACACCGTCGTGTCCGCGTAGGTCGCCACCGTCGAAGCCAGCGTCGCCACCGTGGCAAACGCTCCCGTCCCCGTGGAACGTTGCACCACCACAGAGACCGCGTTGGTGGCGGTGTTCAACCAGGTGAGGGAGACGGTGACGGGGCTGAGGGAGGACACGAGAGCCGCGAGGCCCGAGGGAGCCGCCGGGGCAACGAGCGCCACCGAGGTGGCAACCGTGGCACTGGGCGAAGCCAGAGACGATCCAAACGCATTCGTGCCAAACACCCGGTAGGTGTAGTTCGTATTCGCCAGCACGGTGGCGTCAGCATAGGTCAGGGTCGCTGATGCAACATTGGTGAGGGTTGCAAACGCTCCGGCACCCAAGGCGCGCTCAATGCGGTAGCCCGTTTGGCCGGTGCTCGCAGTCCATGTCAGGTTAACCAGGGTTGCTGTGGCCGCAGTGGCCGTGAGCGAAGCCGGGGCCGAGGGGGGCCAGGCCACCGTGGCACTGACCGAGAAGGCCGAGCTGCCTCCCGAGTTAGTGGCAAACACGCGGTAGCTGTAGTTGGTGTTAAACAACACCGTCGTGTCCGCGTAGGTCGCCACCGTCGAAGCCAGTGTGGCAACCGTGACAAACGCACCCGTGCCAGTCGAACGCTGGACGATGACCGAAGTGGCATTAGTCGCGTTATTCACCCAAGTCAGTGAAACAGTGACGGGGCTGAGGGAGGACACGAGAGCCGTGAGGACGGAGGGGGCCGCGGGGACGTAGTCCGGTGTGGTGACCGTGGCGGTGGGTGACGCAAGAGAATCACCGGCCGCATTCGTGCCGAACACACGATAGGAGTAGGCGCTCAGGCCCACCACATTCGTGTCGGCATAGGTCAGTGTCGCCGAAGCCACGGTGGCCAGGGGCGCGAACGCTCCGGCACCCAAGGCGCGCTCGATGCGGTAGCCCGTTTGGCCGGTACTCGCAGTCCATGTCAGGTTGACCAGCGTCGCGTTGGTCGAGGTGGCGGTGAGGGACGCCGGGGCCGAGGGCGGCCAGGCGACCGTGACACTGGCCGAGAAGGGTGAGCTTCCACTCGGATTGAGGGCGTAAACGCGGTAGCTGTAGTTGGTGTTGAACAACACCGCGGTGTCGGCGTAGGCCGTCGCCGTGGCAGTCAGCGTGGCCAACGTGGCAAACGCGCCCGTCCCGGTCGAACGCTGGACGATTACGGAAGTGGCATTGGTCGCAGTGTTCAGCCAGGCAAGCGAGACGGTGACCGGGTTGAGAGATGACACGCGAACCGTCAGGTTGGTGGGTGCTGTTGGTATGTAGTTCGGCGTCGTAACCGTAGCGGTGGGTGACGCAAGAGAATCACCGGCCGCATTTGTCCCGAACACACGGTAGGAGTAGGCGGTGTTGCCTAGCACATTCGTGTCAGCATAGGTCAGTGTGGCCGCGGCTGCGGTGGCCAAAGGCGCGAACACGCCGGTACCCAAGGCGCGTTCGATGCGGTAGCCCGTCTGGCCGGTGCTCGCCGTCCATGTCAGGTTGACCAGCGTCGCGTTGGTCGAGGTGGCCGTGAGCGAAGGCGGGGCCGAGGGCGGCCAGGCGACCGTGGCGGTGGCCGAGAAGGCCGAGCTGCCGCCCAAGTTCGTGGCGTAAACGCGATAGGTATAGTTGGTGTTAAACAACACTGCGGTATCCGCGTAGGTTGCCGACGCCGGGGCCAGAGTGGCTAGGGTGGCAAAAGCACCCGTCCCGATCGAACGCTGCACCAGGACCGCGGTGGCGTTGGACGCCGTGTTCACCCAGGACAAGGAGACGGTGGGTGGAGCGAGCGAGGTCACCTTGGTGGTGAGACCCGAAGGGGCGCTGGGCGGAACGACCTTGATGTTGAGAGTGACGGCAGCCGAAACGCTGTCACCGGCAGTGTTGTAGGCCACGACGCGATAAAGGTTCGTGGAAGGGGTGTAGGAACTAAAGAGACTGAAGGCCGTGGTGTTGGCCGGCGCATTGGTCACCGCAGTGTAGGTGGTGACCCTGGCGGTGGCGTCGGCCCGCTCGATGCGGAAACCGATTTCGTTGGTGGGATTGCCCAAGGTGGTGGTCGGCAATCCTGTGGCGTAGTTGTAAGGGGTTCCGTCCGTCCAGTTCAGGGCGACGGTGATGCCCAAACCGTCTGCGGACCAGCTGGCGCCGAGCACAGGGGCCAGGGGCTTGAACGAGGGGACGATCATGCTGATGGGACGCATCATGTTGTCCTCAGCGTGTTCGAGAATGGCATCCTGCCAGAGATATTCCCAGTAGAAGTTGGTCAAAGTGTTTTGCATGTTCACCGTGGCCCGGGCCCCTGTCAGCGGATCCAAGTTCGAGAAGAAATTGGTGCTGCCGGAAGGGGTGGAGGGGCTGAGATAACGCCAGCTGTTGGAGACGCCGAAGGGGACCGGCACCGAGGCCATGCGGACGGCGACAATACAGTCCTGAAGCGGGTTCATCTTGACCGTGTCTTTCCAGCCGAATTCATTGTCCTGAGGGAGTTCCACCTGGCCATCCCAACCGACGCGGTTAATGAGCTGCACATTGACCCCGTGGAAGTGCATGGCATGGGTATCGATGCCGTTGTGGGTGATCTGCCAGATCTGCGTTTCACCGTCGTTGAAGAGCTCGGTGACAGGATCCACGTTCTGAAGCAGAACGGTGGTCTGAATACCGGCATTGGTGAAGGGGATTTCCGTTCCGATGATATCCTGCATCCGCCCGTTCTGATCGCTGAACTCCTCGGTGATCTGCTTGGGCTTGAAGGGAATGGTCACCGGAGTGCTCTGGCCGTAAGGGATGAAGGTGATGGAGGTGTCTTGAATCCGCACGGTGTTATCGGTGGTGGAACCACCGACATAACCGACTGAATTATAGGCGGATTCGGGAACAAGCGGCGCGGGCTGGGTGGCGCCGAAGATGGACGGCAGACCAACCGCCGGGTCGGAGAGCGCAGCCAGCAGGTTGACGTCATAATCATCAGGCGGCGCGGTGGAGTCCCCGCCGGTGGCGGCCACACGGAACTGCATGACCGTGCGGGTGTTGGGCCCCATGCCCGGATTAGTGTTACCAGGGCCGCCGAGGGCCGTCTGGTCCCCATCCTCGGAGTAGAGATCGTTGCGGGGATCCCCGTTGGGAGCGGCAGCCGGGGCGTCATTGTAGAGCAAGACGGTCTTGCCGGCAAAGTGGGTGAAATCGACCACCACGTCGGCCCGTTCGGAGGGGGACAAGTAGAGACTGTGTTCTGCCACGTCCAGAATGACGATGTTCTTTTTGTTCTGCTGGTAACCCACGGGGGTATTAAGGATCAGAGCCGGGTTGGGCAGAACGCCGCAATCGTTGGCGATTTGAATGAAAGCCGGACCGCGGGTGGCCGGATCGGGCACGCCGCCGGGGCGGTTGTCCAAAACGTCGGGGGTGTACCCGGGGGTGGATGTTCTCCAGACGGGCGGGAAGGAAATGCCGGAGTGGATATTGGCCACCACCATGCCCACCTCGGAATTGCCGCTGTAGATCTGCGCTGTGGCTGCGGCCTGCACGCCGCCGGCGATGGAGGGTGGATCAATGGTGACGATGGGCGCGTTGGTAAAACCGCTGCCCGAAACGATGAGTTTGATCCCGGAGATGGATCCATCGGCAGCGACGATGGCCGAAGCGAGAGCGCCCTGACCGCCGCCACCGGTGATGGTGACATTGGGGGGAAGAGTGGAGTCGTAACCGCTTCCCGCCACTGCCATGACGATATTGGAGATAATCGAACTGGAAGTGTAGAGCTGGAGATTGAAGAAACGGTCGCTGGCGGCATTAATCAGTTGCAGGCGGTATGCGGCAGGCTGAACATCGAGGTAGGGATAGGGCTGACCGTTGACCACCGGGGTGTCGTGAAAGGCCTCGGGCACATGGGAAACGCGGGGAGGATAAGGATCGCGAACGTTCCACGGCGGCCACTGCCAAGGGCCGTAATCCCAGCGACCAAAGGGATTCATACCGCTCAGGTCAGGATTGTTAGGCCATTGGTTGGGTAGGTAAACGTGCGGAAACCACAAACTACCCGTCGTCGGTGCCAAACCCGTCATGCCATCCACAGCATCGGTCAACCAGTTGGGATCCTGCTTGGCAAGAGTGGCGGAGTCGGGCACAAAAGTCTTGTCCTGAAGCACCAGTTGGATGTGGTGATCGAAATCATTGGTCAGCGAGGGGCCGGCTGCCAGAACTCCGGGAACGCCCAGGTTGGCCAGCGCGGTTTCTTCCGCCGGATCCACCAGGAGATACGGCGCCAACTCGCCGGCATACACGTTCGGCCCAGTCATGCCGTAGGAATGGTCATGATACCAGAGCAACCGCCCGCTTTGCAGGTTGGGCCAATAATAGGTCACCGAGCCGTCGCCCGGATCGGCCATGTCCGGCGCGTTCAACGCATCAACCCCCTTGTGGTAGGAGGTTTTCTCCCCGGCCGGGGTGATCCATTGATGCGAGTTACCATCGCTCGCCCAAGGATTAAGCCCGCCGTCCAGGTTGAGGTCGGCCCGGTTTTGAGTGTATTGCTCGTAAAGTTGGACATTGTTGGTGACCGTACCGATCTTGACGGGACCGTTACCCGCGCCGGGAATGGCGGTGTCCAGCGGGATGAAGGAGCGGCCGGCGGCGCCGGTAGGGAGCAGGTTGCTGAATTTCACGCGCACCGGCTGGCCTTTGTAGGCGACGATCATCGGGCCGGCATAGTGGGGCTTGTCAACCCCGTAAACGGTCTGGCCGGCCTTATTGGTCACGTTCATGGAGAGGCCATGGGCCTTGTCCAGCGGGACGGCGCCCGGAAAGGTGGAGGGCACGATCTGCACATAGCCGCGCAGCTTGGTGCCTCCGGCCGGAAGGTCTTGGTGCATGCGCTCGAAATATTCCACCAGGCCGATTTCGTAGTAATCGCACCCGGCGTAAGGCGATCCGTAAGGAGTGCTGGCGATGGCGATCGGAACATACTGTCCGAGGCTGTTGGTGTTGGCCGAAGCGAGCCCGGGGAGTTTGTCGACAAACTTGCGCAGAGGCGGGCTAAAGGCGTAGTTCGGTTTGGAATAGTCCACCCCGGGGGTCAGGACCAGTTGAGCGCCCGCTTTGTCCGGAGAGCTGGCAAGAGCGAGCGCGGATAGCACGGCCGAAATGGCGGTGGTGCAACGCGATAACAAACGCTTTTTCACTGTGTTTTTCATTTTCACTTTTTTTAGTTTATCGACTATTTACAATTAAACTGACTTTTCTGCCAAAACTCGTTTTTCCCGCCAAAAACAGGCTCTGTATCCGGGCTCCCGTTGAGCTTCCGAATGCGGAGCTTGCTCCGGCGTTTTGCCCGCGGCACTCATCCACATCAGACAATCCGTAATTCCACTGGATCAGCGGACGGTGGCCTCTGCCGAACCCCGGCCTAGTGTCTGTAACCGGCCTAGTGTCTGTAACCGGCCAAGTTAACGAACTTGGCCTCGCTACAATGAACGGAAGCCCTCGGGAAGCCACTGTTTTGCAGCCAACGCAGGTTTAATTGCAGTGAACGCTGGATAGCCCTTAAAAACCCGACTGGGGGAGACGGCCGGAGTTCTTTGGCCCCCACACTGCTTCAGCTGGAAAAAGACGCGCTGCGCCGCAAAAAACGCCCACGCCTGAAGACCAACTTCATGAAACACCCCGCAATCTCAGCCCCCC
>CAIQOK010000105.1 GCA_903873415.1 uncultured Verrucomicrobiota bacterium
CCGCGAGCTAGGGCTCGCAGCTCGGCCCCGGCTCGTTTTAATTCGCCGCCAAAATCCCTTGAACCAAACCCGAAAACTGGTATGAATCTCCCGCCTCAGACTGGCCGGTTTTGATCCGCCCGATGACATTTTGTGTTGAATTGGTGGTCGGGCTGAAGGCGTTAAAACAACTGGCACCGGACCATGCTGCCCGGTTGTTGAACCACTTGAAAACCAGGAAAAAGGGGGGGGGCGGGGCATGAATCTGCAGAAGCCATTGGGCAGCGGATTGTGACCTGCTTATGGGATGGGGTTGAGTTTACTTGACAGTTTGGCAGCTGTCAGTCGGGTTGCGTTGACCGGGCGGGAGCAGACATAATTTTAACCGGACCGAGCAGGCCCGAGGGGAACTGATCGTTATTCAGCCAACCGACAAAGATTCGCGTGCGGGTCTGGCGCTGAGCCACAGGCAACCGCTTATCACCTATCAACCGGTTGGGCCAAAGATTCACCACTTTGATTTCCAGAATGTTCCTACCGCTCCTGGCGGCATCGGTGATCTCCACACGCCACGGCGGACACCACACCACACCCAAATCCTTGCCGTTGAGCCGCACCTGGGCCGTATCTTTGACGGTTCCCAGGTCGAGATACAATGGCCCTCCGGAAGGGGCTGGCGGGAGGTCGAATTCCTTTTTATAAACCGCCGCTCCGCTGAAATATTTCACCGCCCGCTCGGGCCGCTGATTCCAATCATCGAGCTTGTCAAAAACCACGAGTCCCTTTGCCTGATCACCGGCCAGATCGTTGGTTGGATAAAACCAGTGGGGATCGAACTGGACAGGCCAGGGACCGTCGAGCTGCTGCACCTGATGCAATCCGGTAAAGTTCGACGGTTCCATCGTAGGATCTTTGCCCACGCCTTTCTGAAGCGCTTTGCGGAACACCACAAACACGCCGCCATAGGGCTCAAA
The DNA here is from genome assembly GCA_903873415.1 of uncultured Verrucomicrobiota bacterium. GTDB lineage: Bacteria > Verrucomicrobiota > Verrucomicrobiia > Limisphaerales > CAIQOK01 > CAIQOK01. The sequence continues at coordinate 954 of CAIQOK010000105.1, forward strand.
CATCAGCGGAACCGATGTGACTCCATTGGTTGAATTGAACTGGTGCAGGTCTCTTTGAACACCGGTCACCGGATCCCACAACTCAGGCTGCTTGCCCCTCACACGGAACGCGCAATCGGCCTGCAAGGCGGCGCCTCTGCGATTTGCCACAAAATAAATCTCGCTCGCCCCGCTGCGGCGATGGATAAAATCCAGCGAGGCGGCTTGGTTGGTTGTCTTGAAGCCAAAGTCTGGCGGCAAACAAGCGCCCTCCAAAACCTCGCGAATAGTCACCCCGCACACCACACGCCCCTTGCCATACGAACGCCGAAGGACTGAAGCGGCAGGTTCATCCCCCCACACCCTGTCGGCCACCGCCCTGAGTTGCTGCTCGCTCCTGGGATAGTCCGTCAGTCCCGGAGTGCGCCGGGGTTTCGGGCCGATGACAGTAGCGCCTGCGGCGACCAGCTCCTGAATCTTGCGGGCCACCTTCAGCGGCAGTACGGCTCTTTCGGGCAGGACCAGCACCCGATAGCTCATTCCATCCGGCAACACAATGAGCCCGTCCTTCACCGACAAGCGCTTGAGCAAAATCTCGGAATTGCAGACGTCATAGTCGTAACCGAAGCCTCGCAAGGGATCGATATGCTTGGGCGGCACAAAATTGGGCGCCTCGTCGCCGCTGTAGTAGAGAACATCCGCGACAAAAAGCCCCTGCTGCAAGAGATGGCTGCAGCGGGAGAGGTAGCGCAGAAACGACTCCGCGCCTTGATTCCACCAGGTGATGTTGTGATTGAAATGAATGCCGCCGAAGACCGCCTTTCCGGGCAGGCCGTCTTCCGGCCCCGAGGTAGCGGAGCCATGCAGGCTCAGGGAATTAATGCCTTCGCAGAAGGCGTTATTCGCATGGCGCAACAGGCCGCTTGGAGATTGGCTCCAGTGCTGCAGGCGGCCACCGCTGGTAAAGGACTCAGCAGCCACAATCCGCTTGCCATACAAATGTCCAGCGCTGGCCGCCTGTTTCGCATTCACATTCTGCGCGTCCTCGTCCCAGCCTGGAGTGGTAACCACATGATGATCGGCCGGGGCCCACTGATTTTCCTTCCACAGCTCGATCTCCCAGAATTCAGCCACGGGCACATCCATGCGCCCCAGATTCATCAGGCCGTCGTTGCAAAGCAACCGGGGATGATGCTGCCCGCCCGCCTCGGCCCTGACCTTCAAGCCATCGGCATGAGCCCGTTGAGCCCAGCGCCCGTAATGATTCTCCGCCACGCCATCGGCAATCGTTCGCCGGACATCGGCCAGAAACCGATCCGTCACCTCCACACTCTCAACAATCTCACCAGCCAAAGCCGAAAGGTAAGGGGCGGGATTATAGCCGCGCCGTTGTCTAAATTCATCGAGCAGGCGCGGAGTCCATGAATACATTCCATCGATCTCAACATTATCCTCAATGCTGTATTGCCAGACTTTTCCGGCCAAAGAGCCCGCGTCACCCAACAAAGGCTTGATGCCCTTCTCGTAATGTTGATCCATGGCCGCGGAACTGAGGTAATCAGTCAAGAGGCCCTTGCCAAAGGCAACATTAAGCCCCGTCGTCGTCCGCCCGATCCTGACCACCTTCCATGCCCCCGGTGGAACATTCCACTCCAGCCTACCCTCCCCGCCAACCCGGCCCGTCAGATCAACCCTGTCCTGAAGCGACAGCGGATGCTCTCCGGGGAGGGCCGCCAGATCCTCACGCACCAACAGGACCTGATCGATCTGCCGGTTTGCTGTCACTCCCAATGGATTGTTGATTGCCCGCTTGGCGGCCATGCGGGCAAACCGTTCCACCTCGGCCCGGCTTCCCAAAGCGAAGTCGCGCACCGTGATACCCTTCGACACCACGATACGAAACCAGCGGGCCGTGCTGGCGGGAACGGAATCATAGATCGTATTGGAGTTGGGGCCCTTCAAATTGGCAACAGGTTTGAAAACAACTCCATCGTCCGAAGACTCGATGACCGCCTTCCCGGCCATGTCGATCCAAGCCCAATCCACCAAATGCGGGACTCCAAAATCCACCTGGATCCATGCCCTGTCTGCGGAACCGGATTTCCAGACGGTATTAAAATTCCCATCCAGCAGATTTTGGAGATCATTCGTATTCGCGCTGACCGTGACGAGCCTCTGCGGAGCGGAAGGGCTTTCCGCGATTGGAAAAGCTTGCACAGACACATCGGAGTAGAGCTCTCCCCTGCCCTTGGGTTCAGCGAGCTTGCCGCAGAATTTCTGGGGACCCTGGATCACGGTTTCGGAACTGACGACCATCCAGGTGGAATTTTCCGGCGTAATCCAAGGTCCGCCCGCAGGCCAGCCGGGACAGGTGTTGACCCCCATCTTCAACCCCAACCGATCCGCCTGGCGAACTGCGTGGCGAAACAATTCCCGCCATTTGTCGCTCATATAGGGCGCGCCGGGCATATTGCCCAGATCGATTAGCATCACACCGCCCACGCCTTTGGCCTTGAGCTCCTCCAGATGCTGCGTGACGTCGGACTGCGTGATCGTGTCAAACCACCACATGTTCACCCACGGCTTCGCGGAATCGGGAGGAGTGACAAATTCCTGGTTGAGATTGTCTTGGCCCCGGGCGATGGCAAGCATTACCAATAAAAACAAACCCAGTCGCATGCTGTTCTTCATGGATAGAAATCGGATTAATCCAGCAGGTTGACAACATCCTTGCTACGCGACGCCGGGGTCACCTTGAGCGCGGTGATTTTGCCGGCCCGCAACGTGCCTTCCACGGTGGTGTTGTAGAGTGCGTGGAGTTTGAAATTCACATCCCATTGCCTCGGCCATGCCGGAAAGAGATAGATCTTTGGGCCGTCCACCTGAAGCAGCATCGCCTGCAGCGCGGTCATCGCAACTCCGCCGTGGCTCTGGTCGGGCGCCCCGACCTGATTGGGGCCCCAAAAGGCTGGAAACCGGCTGCCGGGGTCGTGCGCCGCGAAGTTGGATGTCACCATCCGGGCAGCCTGCTCCGCCTTGCCAACAAACGCCACCTGAATGGGATTCAGCCGCCATCCGCCAACCCTTCCTTCGAATGGATAAACAGACTTCGGCTTCGCCGGTGAATAAACCTCAACACTCCTCCGCCCGATCTCGAAATCCGGACACCCCAGCGCATAGAGCCGGTAAGGGAAGACCGCATAGAGTTCGGGCATCTCATCCCCCTGCCGATTCTTAATGACCTCCGCCGCAGCAAATATCCTCTTGCCCGCCTCTCCGATCATCGGCACATCGGGAAGGTCTTTCAGGGTCCGGACCCAAGCCGCACGTCGCGGGGCTGCGGTGATGTTCGTCGGCAGCGCAAGAAGACGCGGCAGTACATAATACAGGCCGGCGATCTCAGGAAGCGGGTTGACCACATTATGGCACGATTCCAAGGCGCAAGCCGGGTCCATCCTGATCTTGCCGTTCACGTCCCGTTTCCAGTGCTTATCGTAGAAAGTGACCACGCCCTCTGCGATAGGCATTAGGCTCTCACGAAGAAATGTCTCATCGCCGGTGGCTTCATAATAATCAAGCATCTTGGCTGTGAGTTCGATCCCGCCCTGCCATAGCCAGCGCACCCATTCGTTTTCCTGATAAGTGCCCCATGGACACACGGTTGCTGGAATGAAAACCCCCTCATGCTTGAACAACAACTTCGTGCGCTCCCTAGCCATCGGCACCATCGCCCGATACATCCTGAACAATGGCTGCAGTTCATCATAGTCGCCGCTGCGCAGCATGGGACCGCAGATGGTTGTGGCCGTATCCAGAAACCAGTAGTTGGGCCCCTGCTGCCGCAAGTCCGCGTCCTCCAACCGATCCGGGTTTTTGCCATTGACCCGGAATATCGAGCCGTCCTCTTTGATCGGATAAACGCCGCGTCCGGCGGCGGCGGTGATGAATCGCTGCAGGGCATAACCGCGGGTGACCACCATTCCAGCAGGCTCCGCGCTCACAGCCGGCAATGTATGACTTTTGTCATGCAGTCCGCTCTTAGCGATCAACTGGAGGTTCTCGCGGTCCTGCTGCCGCTCGGCAATCTGTCCCTCCGTGCCAGGCACACTGTCCTCAGGCGTGTGGACCTCAACCCAGCTGCGGGACCAAAATCCCTGCCACCACTTGCAATGCGCATCCCATGCCGCCCCCGAATCCATCCTGCGTTCCCCGGCAATAATTTCATCCATCTTTTCCAACCATTGGCGCAAGGTGTCCGTTTGCGCCGTCAACACGTGGATGGCGACATCAAATCGCCGGCCGGGGCTGGCGGTCTTCAACGCCTGCGTCGCATCGCCAGGATCGCTCTGGACAAAGCCTGGACCGCTGATGCATCCGCCAAAATTACGATGTAGAATCGGATCCTGGACAAGCGGCATCAGGCTTGCCATGCCCTGGAGTTTCATGGTTAGCGGCACAATGGTCAGCTCGTTGCGATGACACCAAACAATCCGGTTATCCTTTTGGGGAACCACGGTATCGGCCTTCTCCATGAGTGATTCAGAGCTCCCGCTGATATAGCCCGCGTTTCCGTCCCCTTTCCAATCGCGGTCGGTCGTGCGCCAAACCTTCAGTCCGACCCACGCATTGAATTCCTTTTGCGCTTCTCCTTCGATGTGAATCACCGGCTGATTGGCATCCACCCAGACCCGCAGCGCAGTGGCCGCATCATTCTGGCCGCTTCGGATGACAATTTGTCCCCGACCCAGTTGAAGCTCCTGACGGAAATGGCGGATCGGCAACGAGGGTGTCAGTCGCACTCTCACCTGCCCCAGCTTGACCAATCGTCCGCAATCCGTCAGTGCATCGGTCTTTGAAATGAAAAACACCAGATCCCCGCTCTGTTCCACCCATGCATTGATGCCTATGTCGCCGTTTCCAAGAGGCATCGAGCCGGATGAATTGCTACTTGGACTTTCCCACACCACGTTGCAGGCATCCGGCGCATTGCTGGATTTCCCCTCCGGCCCCGGGGCCGCCGCGCTGACGGTCCGGCACCCAATCAGGGCGAGCAGGGCTGCCTTCACGATCCTCATTGCTGACTTGTTCATGTTTTTGTTTTCACTTGAAGAATTCAGTCACGGTCTTGACCCACTCATCCGCCATCAGCTGGTGACCGGAATACTTTGGATGCACTCCGTCCGCGGCCCAGTATTCGGCAGGCGCACGCTTGCAGGCATCATCAAAAACCTTCTGATACTTCACCAACGCGGCCCGATACTTGGCGGCCAGTTTCGCAACAATCGCCTGCCGCTGCCTGATATCCCGTTCCCGCTCGTCGCCTTGCTTGCGCGCCATGACGGGAAGATAGAAAGGCTCACCGAGGACAAGGCGTATGTTTGGATTGGCCGCCCTAACATCAGCGAGAAGCTTATCATAGACTTGCTCATATTGAGCCAACGGCACTTTCCTTTCGTCCCCGCCACCAATCCCGCTGTCGTTAATACCTATCAAAACACTCAGCAAATCCGGCTTCATATCGAGCGTGTCGGTTTGCCAGCGAGCCGCCATGGTCTTGACATTATTTCCGCTGACGGCACGGTTGATGAACGTCACCTTTCTCTCCGGATACAGGGCACTGAACCTGGCCGCGATGAGGAACTGGTAGCCTTGCCCGAGAAGCAGATGCGGACAGTCATTGCGATTGCGTTCCCCGTCAGTAATCGAGTCCCCCTGGAACACGACCCTCGCATTCTCGGGGAACATCGGCGCAGCAATCAATTCCGGCGCGTTCAGCTGCCCCTGCAAGGCCTTTTGCAACGACGGCAAAATGATCTCCCTGGCACCATCTCCATTGGGATGAATGGTGTCGGGACTGTAGCGTTTCCAAGTGGCATGATTTGTCTGGCTTTCGTAGAGCGCTAGCCAGTTGGAATAGTTGTCAATGAATAGAACCCCGGAATTGCCCAGCGCAACGCGGCGATAACCTTGGTAGTAGTCAGCCAGATGGGGACGTTTCGCGGCTTCGGCACCGGTGCAGTTGTTCATCGTTTGCACGACAATGTCCACAGCCTTGCCCCTGCCTTGATTTTGCCTGCCCGCCCAAAGGCGGATCTGGTCGATCATCTTCTGCAGATGCTCCCGCGACGCCTCCTCTGAAATGTGATAGGCCGTGTAGGCGTCGTTGATGCCAAACTCGATAAACACGGCATCGGGATTGTCGTTTGCGAGGACTTCGTCGAGCTGATGAAATCCGTCCTTGGAGCCGGTTGTGGTGGTGTCTGTTCTGGAAGCCGATCCGCACACGGCGCGATTGGCCAGAAGCACCTTGCCGGTGTAGGGCAATCCGTTGAGCCACGCGCCGGCCTGCTCAAACCAGCCATGACCTTTATTAAACTCCTTGTCGGTCAGGCTGGTGCCAATGGCGGCAATCTTCAGATTTTCACCGTTCTTAAGCCTTGTAAGAATTGCGCCCCGCGCAACCGGATGGAACCCCGCAAAAAAAAAGAGTGTCAGAAATAATAGAACGCGCTGCATGGCAAGTGTCCTTTTAGAATGCACGACCCTTTGAAGTTGAAATGGAACACCTATACGCCCCAGCCTTTGCGATGCTGCGGCCTGACCAGACGATTCGCTTCAGGCACACCGATGGCCTTCATGCCCGCCCCGTCCCAGTCGATATTCCGCCCCAGACGCAGGGCAACCAATCCTGCCGCGCCTATCTCGGTGACATGCCCGCCCACCTCAAAAGGCGAAAAGGTCTTTCCGTTGCCCTGGCAGGCTTCGATGAATTCCAGCATGTGCCTGTCATGAGGCGCTCTTGGCAGCGTCTGGGCCACGCGGGTGGCCACCGGATGATTTAACCCGGAGCGGAACTCCGGCTCGTCCGAAAGCTTGAGGAAACACTGGTTGTTCCACCGGCCTACGGACAAGGCCCCCTTGTCTCCCACCAACAAGCAGCCCCCGTCCGGCACACGGCCCCAAGTCTGCGGCATTCCGGCAGTCGCCTCTTCTGGCGGCAGCTCCCCGCCTGAGGAAAAATGAATCGTGACTGCGGCATGACCCGGCCGAGCCGGAAAGGAAAACCGCACGTTGCATGATTTCGGAAAACTCTCCTTGTGAAGCGCAACGCCGGACACTTCGATGCGATTGGGGTATTCCAATTCCAAAGCCCGGACGGGCAGGCTGAAGTTATGACAACAAAAATCAGAAATCGACCCGCCTCCGAAATCAAACCAGCCCCGCCACTGGGCGGGATGATACACCGCGGCTTTATAAGGCCGGGCGGGAGCAGGCCCCAGCCAGAAGTCCCAGTCCAATCCTTCGGGCACCGAATCCGCGCCCGCAGGGCGGTCCACGCCATTGGGCCAGCCGTGAGCCGGCTCCCAGATATACACATCCCGAACCGTCCCCAGCATACCGGCCTGGACCAGCTCCATGCTGCGGCGAAAGTTCGCAGACGCGCTGCCCTGGTTCCCGGTCTGGGTCACCACCTTTGATTTCCGGGCCAACTCCCGCAAATACCGCGCCTCCCCCACTGTATGGGCCAAGGGCTTCTCGCAGTAGACATGCTTGTCGTAGCGAATCGCTCTCGAGGCAACCGCAGCGTGCCAGTGGTCGGGTGTTGCAATCACCACTGCATCCACCTTTTTTTCGCGCTTCAGCAGCTCTCGATAATCCTTGTATGCGTTGGCCGGGGCCAAAGCGGCCCCATGTGTCTTGTGGGCAGCCTCAATCCGCGCTGAATCCACATCGCACAGCGCAACAATGTTCTGATCCAGCAGCACCAGTTCCTGGATCAGCCCATTCATCTGCGAACCCAACCCGATACAGGCGACATTCAATTTGCGGCCCGAGGATGTCCAACCTTCTGCCGCCAGCCCGCTTTCGGCGGATAACATCAATGGAGCCGCTCCCAGCACAGCCAGACCCGCGGCGCCGCGGCGCAAAAAGTCGCGTCGGTTCAAATGATCAATTTTAAGCATAATATTGTTTAAGAAAACACGAATCCCAGCACGCCAATCCACATCGCCACAATCTGCAACGCCAATCAATTCCAACAGAAGTGCCAAGCTAAAAAAGCTCAAATGCGGCGCTTGCCCATTCCATTGAGACCCTGTGCGAAACCGTGCTGAGTTGGCAAGTCGACGGGAGTCTGCCTTTTGCCCCAAGGAGGTCAACCCAAAGCCCCGACACATTTGAGCTAAGAAACCTTGGGATCCGGCAATACGATTGCCCCCCAAGCGGCGCGCCCCCGCCAGACAAAGTGTGACAACGACTCCCGGCAGCGACATCCTCAGCACTCTTGTTAGTCAGCGTGGAAAACCGATTTTGGCTGCGGTATTGGCCTGACAATCGCAGCCGGGTCATGCTTTAATGCGGGATCATGAACGAAGCTCCTGTTAATCGGACAGCATTGCGGCTGACCTCCCTTGATGCCTACCGCGGTTTTGTCATGCTCTTGATCCTCGGAGAGATGCTGAACATTGACCGGATCGCCAGAGCCTTTCCTACCAGCGCATTCTGGCAGTTCCTAGCCCACGAAACCGATCATGTCAACTGGGTCGGCTGCTCCTTGCACGATCTGATCCAGCCCTCGTTCTCTTTTCTGGTGGGAGTGGCCCTGCCTTTTTCCATCGCCAACCGGATAGCCAAAGGACAATCCCGCTGGCAGATCACCCGCCATGCGGCATGGCGTTCCTTCCTGCTGATCTTTCTGGGAATCTTCCTGCGCTCCGGCGGCGGACGTTCCCAGCTGAATTTCACCTTTGAAGACACGCTCACCCAGATCGGGTTGGGCTATTCCTTTCTCTTCTTCATCGGATTCCGCACGGTCAAGTTCCAATGGTGCGCACTGGTAACGATCCTCTTCATCTACTGGCTGGCTTGGGCTCTCTACCCCCTGCCGGGTCCGGATTTTGACTACGCAAGCGCCGCCACCTCAGCGGACTGGCCCCACAATCTGAGCGGCTTCGCGGCGCATTGGAATAAAAACACCAACCTGGGCGCGGCGTTTGATCGCTGGTTCATGAACCTCTTCGCCCGTCCGCAGCCATTCACCGCCAATCGGGGAGGCTACCTCACCCTGAGTTTCATCCCCACCCTGGGCACCATGATCCTGGGCCTCATCGCCGGGGGCTGGCTGCGCGCCGGACTGCCGGACCGCAAGCTGCTCCAGCGTTTTTTGATCGCCGGTGTCCTCGGGCTTGTTGCCGGCGGCCTCCTCCATTTCGCGGGAATCTGCCCCCTGGTCAAACGCATCTGGACTCCCAGCTGGACGCTCTTCAGCGGCGGATGGTGCTTCCTGCTCCTTGCGGCATTCTATGCTGCGGTCGATGTTTGGGGCTTCAAAAAGCTGACCTTTCCCCTCACGGTCGTTGGTATGAATTCCATCGCCGCCTATTGCTTCGACCATTGGATTCACGGTTTTGTGGCCAACTCCTTGAAGGCGTGCCTTGGAGCGCGCTGGCCGCTGATATTGGGCAGCTCCTTGGAACCTCTGGTCAGCGGTGCAGGGATGATCCTGGGCTTCTGGCTGATTTTGTATTGGATGTACCGCCAGAAAATATTCATCCGGATTTAAAAATCCGACTCTGTAAATACCTAATCCCAGGGCTCCTTTGGACCATATCAAAATGTCACCTGATCAAATCAAATTGGCCAAACAGCGCTTGCGACTGGGTATAACCAACGTAGGCTTCTGGGTCATCTCAACCACCGCCGGGCTCTATGCCCTCAAGCGGCCGGGATCACACTCTCCCACTGGAGCGAGGGTCATGGGACTTTTGCTTGCGGCCCTCTTGGCACAAGCAATTTTCGATGTAATCGGGGGATTTGTCTTGATGCCGTACCCTCAGGCAACACGGGCAATATTCCTCAAGCGCTGGCTGCGAGGAATGGCAGTCCACAGCCTACTGATGGGAACCTTGTTTGCCCTGAGCTATGCCAGCTTCCGGATGAGTGGGGGATTTTGTTTTGCAGTTCTATTAGGCACTACAGGCCTGGCATTCGCAAGAGTTCCCATACTGCAGGCCATAGGAGGAATCCCCATCCATAAAGAGGTTCAGGGTGACACACAGATCCTAATCGCGGACGTTGATGATCCTAGCTTTACAGGAGGAACCACGCGATTCGGCAAAAAAGCACGCAGCCTGATGCCTCGACTTTGGTTTGATCAACTGCCTGACGCTGAATTAGCCGTGGAAGGCCGACGCCGTCAATGGCAAATGGATGCAGGGCTGGAAGGAAGGGCGTTTCTCTTGCTGCTGTTATGGAATATGGTCGGAAGTTCCATAGGCACTGTGGAGTTCAAACTGGCAAGCCGCTTGCCCATAGAGGCACTGTCCTATCATTTCTGCTGGATGACCCTCTGGGGTTTTTTAGGATTGCTGATTCTGCCCAGATTAAGCCAGAAAGCCGTATTTGCAGCTGACCAAGCTTTTTCAAGGGAAAAAATCGCAATTGAATCATGGATCCGTCATTTTCCGGAACTGGTGGGAGAAGACGGCAACCCGGGCTCGAAAACCCAAGCTGTTTTCCATCCCATTCCCTCCACAGTCCTTCGGCAAAAACACCTCGATGAGGCGACCTCCGGTTTTATTCCTGGCAGTCTAGCCCGTAACAATCTCTATTATTCTTGGGCCACCCTAACGCTCATAGGACGCTCCGTGCATTGCAATGCGGGCCGGCCGGCGCTATGGGTGTTTCCGCCTTCGGCCTGAGCCGGAAATCCCGCCAGGCCTGAAAGCTATGGACTAAGAGAAGCGCGGTCGAAGTCGGTTTTAATCGCGCCACTGAAAAACCAAAAAACTGCCGTTGGACTCATCACGCCGCTCGTTTCCAATTGCCATCCAGACCCAGTAAAGGGTTTATAAATCAAAGAGGAAAGATGAGGTTCCAGTTTGGGAAAATCCGCATAAACCTCGTGATTAAGGGAGCTTGATGAGTCAAGTCGAAAAGCCAGCAGCCCCTGACGCAATTCGAATTATCCATGAGGTTCATATCTGCCCGTTTGAACTTGAACTGCGCATTTGATACTATAACTGGTTTTATTTGTTATTTCGTTTTACTCCGGTGCTGCTCTTCGCTATCTCACAGGATCATTTTCCGATGAACGAAGCACACATCCAAAAAATCGCCGGTGAACTTAAAATCCACGCGCGCCAGGTTCTCGCCACCGCCAAGCTCTTTGCCGAAGGCGCCACCGTGCCCTTCATCGCCCGCTACCGCAAGGAGGCCACCGGATCCCTGGACGAAGTGGTGGTCACAAACATCCGCGAACGCCTCACCTCCCTGGCCGACTTGGACAGCCGCCGCGAGAGCATCCTCAAGTCGCTCGCCGAGCGAAACCTGCTCACCGACGAGCTCAAGGCGGCCATCAACGGAGCCGAATCGATCACAGAGCTGGAGGACATTTATCAACCCTATCGCCCCAAACGCCGGACGCGGGCCACTATCGCCCGCGAAGCAGGCCTCGAACCGCTCGCCGATCTGCTCTTTCAACACCAGTCCACCGCCGACCCCCTTGCCGAGGCGCTGCCCTTTGTCAATCTGGAGAAAGGCGTGGCCGATGCGGCCGCAGCCCTGGCCGGAGCGCGCGACATCCTGGCGGAACGGGTGAGCGACGATGCCACCGCCCGTGCCCGTTTGCGAGAACTTTACTGGGGTTCTGGGATCGTGAAGTCCAAGGTCCTCACCGACAAACAGGAAGCCGGCGCCAAGTTCAAGGACTACTTCGACTGGAGCGAGCCGGTGGGCAAGATCCCCAGCCACCGCCTTCTGGCCATCCGCCGCGGCGAAACCGAAGGTTTCCTGATGATGCGCATCACCCCACCGGAGGAAAGCGTGCCACCCCTGCTTGAGCCCATCTTCGTCACCGGCAAGGGCCCGGCGGCTGAACAGGTCCGGATGGCCGTTCAGGACAGCTACCAGCGCCTGCTCGGCTCGGCCATTGAAGTGGAACTACGCATCGAGTCCAAGAAGCAGGCGGACACCGAAGCCATCCGGGTGTTTGCCGGGAACTTGCGCGAATTGCTCCTGGCCTCCGCCTTGGGCCGCAAAAACACTCTGGCCATCGACCCCGGCTTCCGCACCGGCTGCAAAATTGTGTGCCTAGATCGACAGGGCAAACTCCTGCACAACTACGTGATCTATCCCACCGCATCCTCTTCCGGCCAGGTCCGCGAGGCCGCCTCCGCACTGTTGGACTTGATCAAGAAATATGAAATCGAGGCCATCGCCATCGGCAACGGCACAGCCGGACGCGAGACGGAAACTTTCATCAGATCCCTCAAACTCCCCCCCTCCATCCCGGTGGTCATGGTCAATGAAAGCGGCGCGTCCATCTACTCCGCCTCCGAAGTGGCCCGCGACGAGTTTCCCAACCAAGACCTTACCGTGCGCGGCGCCGTTTCCATCGGACGGCGCCTCATGGATCCGCTGGCCGAGCTGGTCAAGCTCGACCCCAAATCCATCGGCGTCGGCCAGTACCAACATGATGTCGAGCAGTCGGCCCTCAAACGCGGTTTGGACGACGTGGTGGTCAGCTGTGTCAACGGCGTGGGCGTCGAGCTCAACACCGCCAGCAAACAACTCCTGGCCTATGTTTCCGGACTGGGTCCGGCCCTGGCCGGAAACATTGTCGCCCACCGCGATGCTCACGGACCTTTCAAAACCCGGGCCGAGCTGCGCGCCGTCCCACGCCTCGGAGACAAGGCCTTTGAACAGGCCGCCGGATTCCTGCGCATCCGCGACGGGGAACACCCCTTGGACGCCAGCGCCGTGCATCCCGAGAGTTATCCCATCGTGGATCGCATGGCCAAGGATTTGAGTTGCGGGGTTAAAGATCTGCTGCGCGACGCGGGCTTGCGGCAAAAAATACAGCTGCCCAAATACGTAACCGACAGCGTTGGACTGCCCACCTTGACCGACATCCTTAGCGAACTGGCCAAACCCGGCCGCGATCCCCGCCAGAAATTCGAGGTCTTCTCCTTCCAATCCGGCGTGGAAAAAATGGAGGACCTCAAGCCCGGCATGAAACTGCCCGGCCTTGTCACAAACGTCACCGCCTTCGGCGCTTTCGTGGACATCGGCGTTCATCAGGACGGCTTGGTCCATGTCAGCCAACTTTCCGACAAATTCATCAAAGACCCTGCCGAGGTGGTGAAGGTGTCGCAGCGGGTCATGGTCACTGTTACGGAGGTGGATCTGCCGCGCAAACGAATTGCACTCTCCATGAAGGCGGCGCCGCAGATTGGCGCAAGCCAAACCGCTCCTCGCACCACCTCGCCGGACGGACCGCGTCCCGCCGGAGGGGGATTCAACCGCCCCACCACCCCCGACAAACCAAAGCCAGCAGACTGGTTCACCGAAGCCTTGAGCCGGAATAAGAGCCGGTAGCGCCCCGCTGCCACTTCACGGTTCCCCGCCCCTGCGCGGCGTCCGGAGGTTTTTCACGGCAGGATATTGCCGCAAACACAGGTTCATCCGAATGAATGTTGGGTGAAACCTGAAGATGAAGTTGCATCGGCCTGTTCAAGCGCCACAGCCGCCGCCTATCCTATAGAAACGACCCTTCCAAATATATATTCCCAAGCCAGCACGGGCGGCAGAGGGTGGCAGCCATCCAAAATGCCGATAATCCTATGCCGCTCTGCTGAAGCTTGGGCTGCAAGGAATCTGCGAAGTTTATGCTCCTTTTCATTCCGGCTGCGCCGCGTCGAGCTGAAACAATGAAGCGCCGCTTCTCCCGGCAGCTCCACTGCCAGCCGGTGCGGCGGGGCTGATTGGCCGGGTGTGGGGGATGTGCAGAGGCATTCCATTTGTGCCACCGTCGCAGAAAACCAAAAAACGCCGGATTCCAGAGTCCGTCGGCACAACCCCATTTGGAACACGCACGCGCCATTCATCCAAAACACTGCAATCTGGGGAGCTGAGACGCGCCCACCGGCTACCAGACCAGTCCTGAAAGATTCATCCAGATCTTGAGGGAGGATCGGATTAACTCATTTGTGCTCTGGCCGCCTTGGTTGGTCGGTATAGACTGGATCCTATGCACACTACGCAACACTAATGAAAGCCTTCTTACCTCTTGCCTGCCTGCTGGTGAGCTTCGCTTCCATCTTGAACGCCGCCCAGCGGCCCAATGTTCTCTTCCTCTTCGCCGATGATCAACGGGCCGACACCATCGGAGCTTTGGGCAACCCGAACATCCGGACCCCGAATCTCGACCGGCTTGCCCATTCGGGGGTCGCCTTCAACCGGGCTTATATGCAGGGCGGATTGAACGGCGCCACCTGCGTCCCCTCCCGAGCCATGCTCATCTCGGGACGCAGCCTCTTCCACATCGACGAAAAACTCCTACGGGATGAGACTTGGCCCTCGGCTTTTGGACGGGCAGGCTACACTACCTTCATGAGCGGCAAATGGCATAACGGCGAAAAGTCCATCGCCCGCAGCTTTCAAAATGCCCGCTCGATCTTCGCCGGCGGCATGGGCAACCCGCTCAAGATGAAACTCAGCGATCTTTCGGGGGGAAAACTGGGCCCCGGCCTGGCCCCAGGCAAGCACGCATGCGCAGCCTTCGCCGACGCCGTCATCCAGTTCCTCAATCAACCCCAGACCAACCCTTTTCTGTGCTACCTCGCCTTTGACGCCCCGCATGATCCTCATATTGTTCCGGAGGATTTTCCGGTTCATTATGATCCTGACAGCATCCCGCTGCCGCCCAGCTACCTGCCCCAGCATCCGTGGGACAACGGCGAGATGCTCATCCGCGATGAAAAACTTCTCCCCTGGCCCCGCACACCGCAGGCCGTGCGCGCCTATCTGGCCGAATACTATCGCTATGTTTCCTATCTCGATTCACAGGTCGGGCGGGTGCTTGATGCACTGGCCGCATCGTCCTACGCCAGCAATACCATTGTGGTTTTCAGTGCCGACTCGGGAGTGGCCTGCGGCAGCCACGGCCTTATCGGCAAACAAAACCTCTACGAACTGGATTCTGTCCGCGTCCCGCTCCTGATCAGCGGCCCGGGCATCCCGTCAAACCGCCGGACTGACGCCATGTGTTACCTCTTCGATGTGCTGCCGACACTGGGCAATCTCTGCCATGTGCCCGGCCCGCCTACCAGTGAAGGGGTGGATTTCACCGAGGCCTTGAAAAATCCGGCGCACCCGGCCCGCACCGTAATGTTCTTCGCCTACCAGAAAGTCCAGCGGGCGGTAAGGAACGACCGCTGGAAACTCATTCGCTACCCTCTGGTCAACCGCACCCAGCTCTTCGATCTTCAAAACGATCCTTTTGAAACACAGAACCTTGCCGACGAACCCGCACAGGCCGGAAGAATATCGGATTTACTCGCCCTGCTTGTCCGCCAGCAATCACTCTTTGGAGACAACCTCCCTCTGACTGCCGCCAATCCTCAACCGGCGGACTGGATGCCGCCAAAGCCATCGATACAAACTTCGAAACCCGGCATACGGTCCAACACTCCGTGAGACCACGAAAACCAGAAGGCTATTAATCTCCGCTCCGTCTTCGCAGCAACGACCTGATGCGGCCGTGAAAGACCACAGCGCAGCGGGGTCAAAGCCCACGTCAAGGTCAATTTCACTGATCCTAATCTCCGCAATTGAAGTGGGGGCAAGGAGTGAAAAAGGGAAAAAATCAGGGGCGATACGCCCTTTTGCATCGCTGGTTTCGGTTCGCCTGGCGGGTGAATGGAAGAATGACATTTCCTTGGACACCTTGCCGGGGAAAGTCACGGTCACACAAACAGAGGAGGCGCCGACGCCTTGCCGTGGTCTGGCCGCGTGGAGCGGACTTTCACGCAAGATCGCCTGTCAAACCACTGATGATCCCCTTGAGTGGCTCGCCAGCCGCTCTTGCCAACCGGCGTTTTGTGCGGCGCCGTGACGGCCCATACGGAATGGCTCGCCCCACCTGACTACCCTCCAGCAATAACCCAGCCAGATTACCCAGCCAGATTAAAAAGCGCAATATGCTGGGGCGGGCAGTCCGCTGCACGCCGCTGCTGCCAAAGCGCGTTTCTATTGCGCTGGGGGGACGCACGGAGTGACGCGCCCTACCTGTTTATTACTTCAGAGCTCCCATAGACCCCCGGTTGAACCGTCAGAAAAATCATCCCCCTTTATGCCCACCTCGTCCGGCTGAATTCCAACTGCGGGTTTTAGGATGAATCTTCATGCTCAGTCGCTACGCCCTGGGCCGGTATCGCGGGATCCATTGCGGTGGTTTGAGGCACATGAACCAAATTTTAGTCCCATTTATTTGTTCGAAACATAAGAATTTATTTTTAAAGAAAGTCTGATTCGGGATAAAAACCGGTTGTTGTGAGGGACAATTCTTGGGTCTGAGCATTTCTTGGGATGTGAAAGTGGTGCGCCCGGCGGGAATCGAACCCACGACAACCTGCTTAGAAGGCAGATGCTCTATCCAACTGAGCTACGGGCGCAGTCTGTAAAGACTACCGCCCCGAAGGTGGGCGCGCAAGCATGTGACTCCAGAGAGACTTGACTCATTTGCAAGGGCTTCATGCCAACCTTCGCAAAACACATCCAAATCAACCAACCAGTCAGTCCAATCCATTTAAACATCTCCCGCGCCAACCTCCCGCGGAAAAAGGGCCATTCTCAAATCCCCAACCGCTGAACGAATTCCTGAGCCAAAAGCTCATAAGCAGCCGAACCGGCGCTGTATTTGTCGTAGTGAATGATCGGCTTGCCGAAACTGGGAGCCTCGGCCAGGCGCGTGGTGCGCGGGATCATCGTCCTGAAAACCCGCTCGCCATAATGCTGACGCACCTCGCCCACCACCTGGTTGCCCAGCCGGGTGCGCGAATCAAACATCGTCATCACCACCCCGAGTATTTCCAGCCGCGGATTGATCCCCGCCTCGATTACCTGGGTCAGGACCCGGTTGAGCATGGAGATTCCCTCCAGCGCGTAATATTCGCATTGGAGCGGCACCACCAGCGCATCGGCCGCGGCAAACGCGTTCATGGTGAGAATCCCCAAGGAAGGAGGGCAATCGACAAACACCACGTCAAAGAGCCCGCTGGCGAGCACCGGCGTCAAAACCTGCGCGGCGCGATGCAAATAGTTGTCCGTCCGGGCCAGCTCGATATCCACGCCGCACAGGTCCACTTCGCTGGGGATGATGGACAGGCGCTCAAAGGCTGTGGGTTGGATTTTTTCCATCAACCCGCCCTCGCCCAAAAGAACCCGGTAGGCGCTGGCACCCTCGATTTTTTCCACTCCCACGCCGCTGGTGGCGTTGGCTTGCGGGTCCAGATCGAACAGCAGCACACGCCGGCCCAGCGCGGCCACGCAGGCGGCAAGATTCACGGCAGTGGTGGTCTTCCCGACCCCGCCCTTCTGATTGGCGACCGCAATGACTTTGGTTGGCACGCCGGAGATTAAACGGCAAGCCGCGCCGCGGATCAAGCGCCGACCCCGCAAAGCCGGCAGCGCGAGTTGACTCAAATTAAATGTTACCGGAGCTGGGCGGTGGACGATACGTTGACTCATAATCATGGTTACCGAAACCACGACCATGAGTTTATCCTCCAAACGCGAGTATCTGGCTCGCATCCAGGGCCGCTATCAGAGGGCCGGACGGCCGCACAAGTCACGCATCCTCTCTGAGTTCTGCGCGACGTGCGGGTATCATCGCAAAGCGGCCCTGCGGCTCCTGAACCA
>CAIQOK010000106.1 GCA_903873415.1 uncultured Verrucomicrobiota bacterium
GGCCAAGGTGCCGCCGCAGACGCTCGCCATCGAGGTCGAGCCGTTGGATTCCATGATCTCGCTGGTGACACGCACCGCGTAGGGGTAGGTGCCCAGGGGAATCATCGGTTCGATGCTCCGCTCGGCTAGTGCGCCGTGGCCGATTTCGCGACGGCCCGGACCGCTGATACGGCCTGTTTCGCCGACGGAAAAGTTCGGGAAATTGTAGTGCAGGATGAATTTCTTCTCCGTCCGGCCGCCGGTGTAGGAGTCGAATTCTTGCGAGTCTTCACCGGTGCCCAAGGTGACCAGCGATACGGCTTGGGTTTCGCCGCGGACGAAGATAGCCGAGCCGTGGGCGCGGGGCAGGATGCCCACCTCGCTGGAGATCGGACGCACGACGTCGAAACTGCGTCCATCCAAGCGTTTGCCGCTCTTCAGGATCAGGCTGCGCACGGCTTCCTTCTGGATGTAGTAGAAGGCATCGTTGATCACGAATTTAGTGACCTTTTCCGCGCCGAATTTCTCCACCAGCTTGGTGCCGACCTCGTCCTGAATGGCCTTGCATGCGCCTTCGCGGGCGAGCTTTCCGGGAGTCAGCAGGGCGGGTACAAAGCGGTCGCCGGCAAGCTTCTTGGCTTCCTGCAGGATTTCCTCCGGAACGATGTTGAGAGTGATGTCGCGTTTCTTCTTGCCGGCCTTGGCGACCAGCTCGTTTTGCGCGGCGATCAGTGGCAAACAGCATTCTTGGGCGAATTTAAGGGCGCTGTTGAAATCCGCCTCGGTGATTTCTTTCGCGGCACCCTCATACATGACGATGTCGGTCGCGTTGCCGACGTAAACCAGATCCAGATCGCTCTCGGCCATCTGGGCGTGGGTGGGGTTGGCGACAAACTCGCCGCCGATACGTCCCACGCGCACCGCGCCGAGCGGACCGTCCCACGGGATGTCGGATACCATCAGCGCGGCGGAGGCTCCGACGATGCTCAGGATGTCGGGATCGTTTTCGCCATCGGCACTGAGCACAACGGTTTGGACCTGGACCTCGTTGTACCAGCCCTTGGGGAAGAGCGGGCGGATAGGGCGGTCGGTCAGGCGGCAGGTGAGGATTTCCTTTTCCGTGGGGCGTCCTTCGCGCTTGAAGTAGCCGCCGGGGAACTTGCCGGCTGCTGCGGCCTTCTCGCGGTAATCCACCGTGAGCGGAAAGAAGTCCTGTCCTTCTTTGGCCTTGGTGGCAGCCACGGCGGCAACGATGACAATCGTCTCGCCTAGCTGCACGGTCACGGCGCCATCGGCCTGTTTAGCCAGTTTGCCGGTTTCTATAATGATTTGTTTGTCCCCGATGGGGGCGATGATTTTTTCAGACATATAATTGGGTTTTTCCTCCTCCGTCCCCAAGAAACTTCATGGAATGCCGACCGGGTCGGCACTCAATGAAATCACCCGGAGACAAAGGCTTTTTGACGCGAACAGGTGGGGTGGGAGAGAGCCGCTCGCGCGTTGCGGCTCAATTCCGGCGGCGAGCCGGAAGTCGCGCGAATAACGCCCGTCCTCCAGCCCAGTCAGTAAATTTTTAGTGGCGCAGCTTGAGCTTCTTGGTGACTGCCTGATAACGACCCACATCGGTCGTGCTCAAATAATCCAGCAGGCGGCGGCGCTGCCCGACCATGATCAACAGACCCCGACGCGAGCTGTGGTCTTTCTTGTAGGTCTGCAGATGCTCCGTTAGATGGTTGATGCGCTGCGTCAACAGCGCAATCTGGACGTCGGCCGATCCGGTGTCGCGCTCGTGTAACTTAAAGGACTCAATTGTTTTTGTTTTGGCTTCCATACGATCGTTCTTGTCTTAAAGAATAATAATTCCACTGAAATTAGATTTTTTCCTCCCCGGTGTAAAGCCCTTTCCCCGCCTCTTTCCAGCCGCAGCCTCTGCGGCACCCCTAAGCGTTTGCCTGGACTGGATTCTTTTGCCACCGGAGAAGTCTGGCGTCGCCCCGCAACGTCTTCGGCCCCGGTATTCCATCCTCAAAACCGCGATTTATGCCGAAACACGGGCTGGTTTCTTCCCCACACTGCCTGTCGGGCGGAGGCAAACGCCCGCTCCGTCCTTGGGGCGCGGTGGCCCCAACCGCTTCCAAACCCCTTGCCGCTCGGAGGACCTTGGGATAGTGTTGCCTGCGAAATGGACGACATCTCAAACTCCGCCTCCGCCCCGCCGCCCCATTATCCGACGCCCCCGCCTGTGATCGCCCCGTCCGCCCCGCCCACCCCCCCACGCAAAGGCTGCGGATCCAGGATTTTCCTCTGGGTTGTGGTTCTCCTTTTCCTGCTCAGTCTGCTTGGCAACGTGGCCCAGTTCCTCGGAGGGTTGGTGCCCGGCCCGGCCCGGCATTCCCACGCGGGTGGCCCTCGCATTGAGGAAAGCGTGATGGAGGACAACGATGCCGCGGAAAAAATCGCCGTGGTGGACGTCAGCGGAATCATCAGCAGTCATTTGGGCGCTCAATCCGGTTCCAGTCAGGTCGAATTGATCCGTGCGGAATTGAAGGAGGCCTCCGAGGACGTCAAAGTGAAGGCGGTCGTCTTGCGGGTGGATTCACCCGGCGGCGAGGTGCTCGCTTCCGACGAGATCAACCGCGCCATCGCCGCGTTCCAGAAAAAATCCGGCAAACCGGTCGTCGCATCCATGGGGAACCTTGCCGCCTCAGGCGGATACTACATTTCCGTTCCCTGCCGCTGGATCGTGGCCAACGAAATGACGCTCACCGGGAGCATCGGGGTAATCATGCACACTTATAACTATCGCGGCCTGATGGACAAGGTCGGGGTGGCCCCCTTGGTTTTTAAAAGCGGCAAACACAAGGACATGCTCAGCGGCGAGCGCATGCCCGGAGACATTCCCGACGACGAGCGCCCGATGGTACAGGCTCTGATTGACGAAACCTACGGCCAGTTCAAACACATCGTGCGACAAGGTCGGGCGGATGCCTTCAAGCAAAACGATGGTGCCGGCAAGGCCCTTTCCGACGATTGGGAGGATTACGCCGACGGCCGTATCCTTTCCGGCCGTCAAGCGCTGGAGAGCGGGTTTGTTGACCAGTTGGGCAACTTTCAGGTCGCCGTTGATGCCGCCAAACACATAGCCGGAATCAAGAACGCCGATCTCGTCCAATATCAGGAGCGCTATGATCTGGGCGATTTTCTCCGCCTTTTCAACCGCACTCAAACGCCCGCCATCAAGGTCGATCTGGGCATGGACGGCCTGAAAATCGAATCCGGTCAGTTATACTTCCTTGCCCCCACCTCGCTGCGCTGAATTCCTGATGGTTTTGGACTGATCCGGCCTGAGGCGCTGCGTGGCGGGGTTGGGCAGCAGCACATGTTAGGCTTCTGGCAGAGGGGCAAGGATTTGTCCGGATTGCGAAATGAGCTTGCCTTTGGTGTCGGCGCATGTCACTTAAGAAGCTTGGAACCGCGGAGAGATGGCAGAGTGGTTTAACGCGCACGCCTGGAAAGCGTGAATAGTCCAAAAGGCTATCGGGGGTTCGAATCCCCCTCTCTCCGCCACTTCAACTTTTCCCCAATAAAATCAAGGGTTTCGAGTGAATCCACTCTCTTTTTTTCTTCCAAACTGTGTGTAAACTGTGTGTAAAAAGTCCAAAAATCACCATGAAGCGTATGGAATTACGGTGCGCCGTTAAGCGATAGGGGGGCGAAATTCCCCCGCCATACATGCCAACAGCCCCCCTTACCGAGGCCATGTCTCCCAAAGCCATTACGGAGGCATTTAACGGGGCAGGGGGGCATTTTTGAGAATGCCCGTTCCCTCTATCTTCTGGTAAAATCTCCTTCACCCAGAGTTGACGATTGCCGGATCATAGGGCTCGATACGTTTGTCTAGCCCCCGGTCAACGGAATGGTCGGCCTTTGCCGCGGTTCTGGCGCTTTGGGTAAATGAGTTGTAGTGACCTATGAGGAAAGGGAGCGATGGATACAAGACGAGCTGTGAAGGTCGAGAATCTAGCGTTCTGGACGAGCTTCGACACGCAAGCTGGCGGGAAAAGGCGGAGTTTGTCAGGAGGTTGGAGGTGTGGATCAGTTCTCAGCCCGCATCGCTTGCAGAACCTCCCGTGACTTTGCCTCGCCGACCTGTTTGACAAGTTTTTTGAGCCGGGTTTGGCTCACATCGTCAGCCTGTTTCTTGGAATGGGCATTTTTTTTCGAGCGAGCATTGAATTCCTTCAGGGCCGCCTCATACCTGTCTTGTGCCAGTTGGGCATCGCGCTTGAGCAGATTCAGCATGGCTTCGTCCCCGTAGAGCCGGATGGCTTCGTTGACCAGCCGTTTTACCCCGCCCACGGAGCTCTTTGCCTTGTCCAGAGCCTTCCTGATGTTTTCATCCTCCGGCTCGAAGGATCGGATGTCCCTTTTTGCTGTTGATTTCCTCGAATTATTTTTCAGTGTCATTTCGTCTCGATTCTCGTTTGATTTCCTCGTTTTGTTTTAATGTGTAATACAAATTTTCAGCGCTGTCAAATTTTATTGTTGCCCCTCCGTAGTAAGGGTTACTACAACGACAGCATGGAAACGAAGAAACGTCGGATAATATGGACTTTTGAGCCAGACAGAGATGTGAAGAGCTTGATGGGAAAGGCGATAAAGCGGGCGGGAAAAAAGTCCAAAAAGAGCAATCCATATCACGGGCTCAAAACCCGATTTATCAACGAGGCTGTCCGGCTGCATCTGGCTGGATTGAGGGGGAAGCGCGAGGGGCATATTTAAGGTCTATTCTGGCTCCTAATCTCGCAAATCTATGAACGACTTCGATCTTTTCAGGCTGTCCAAGAGCAAGGCTGCCGTCGACATTTGCGTTACCACCATTCGCAAGTATTTCAAGCAAGGGCTGCCATTTTACAAGCGCGGCAAGGTCGTGTTTGTGAGTCGGCGGGAATTGGAGGCCTTCATCCGCGCCTCCCGTCACGCTTCTTAAAACGCCCCCTTAAACTGCTCTAAATCTTTCCATTTGATGACTCATTCATCTATCCGGAAATTCATGGCACAGCATGCGAAAGCCGGCCCCTGTGCCCTTTGCGGTAAAATAACCATTCTGTTCTGGAAAGATACAGAACTGAGGGCCTCCTTCGGGGATTGCTGCTTCGCGGCGGTTTTGTCTGCGGATCGCGTGCTTGCCCGGGCCCGATTCTCACGACCAGAGGGGCTAATCCGATGAGTTCCAATTTCAATCAGGGGAACCCGTTCGCTCAGAAAGGCTTCGTCGAAGTCACCCCGGGGCAGCTCTCCAGGGTGATCATTGTTGATGGCAACCCGCACTCCGCAGCCGCGAAGGCAAGGCTGTCGATAACGCCAAGCTCCGACGAGTCGAAGCTGAACAAGACTGAACGCGCCTATTTGCAGGTTTTGCGGGCTCGTGGATTCCATTTCGTCGGCA
>CAIQOK010000107.1 GCA_903873415.1 uncultured Verrucomicrobiota bacterium
CTGATCCGTCCGTATTCGGAGTGGGAGAAGCAGATCGGCCCGGGCGGCCCCCCTTCCCACCGTGTGTTCATCACCGGATGCGGCGGTGCGGTGATTCATCCGGAGCGGATCGCGCCTGAATTTCGGGATCGGAAAGGGTTGATGGAATCGTGCCCGCAGGCGGATGACATCTGGCTGAAACTGGCGCACATGGCGGCCGGTGTGCCCTGCGCAAAGACCCGCTACCGCTTTCCTTGCTTGGAATTACCGGACACGGATCAGACCGGGCTTGCCGTGAGCAATGTCGACCAAGGGGGGAACGACCGGCAAATGAGCGCCGCGTTGAACTATTGCGGGTTCACTTCCCTGATTCCGGATCCGGATCGCAAGTAAAGTTCCGCCGTATTCGCATGTCGCCTAAACCAACCTTTCTGCCGTCCGTCGTTATTTTGCGGGGAGTCGCCGCGTTTCTGGTGGTGGCCAACCACGTCTTTGGCCGGGAGCCTTATGCGGTTTTCAACCGTTATTTTGGATGGTTCCGAACTTACAATTTGGGCTATTATGGCGTGGTCTGCTTTTTCGTCATCTCAGGTTTTGCCCTGTCCCACTCCTTGGGCGAGAGCTACACGCTGGGAGATTTCGGCCGTTTTTTGGCACGCCGACTGGTGCGGATTGAGCCGACCTTTTTCGCGTCCATCCTTTTCAGCAGTCTGGTGGTGATTGTGCTGACGCGCATCGCCCCGAATGGGACGCCGTGGTTGCCGTCGGCCAAGCAACTGCTCTGCCACGCGCTGTATCTTGTGCCGTTCACCAAGCAGGAATGGATCACGTCGGCTTACTGGACCCTGGCGATCGAGTTTCAGTTTTATCTGACCATCGGGTTGCTTTACCCGTGGCTGCTGCGGGTCGGACGCAGATTTTCATTTGGGATTCCGCTAGGGCTGATTCTGTTTGCGTTGATGAGTTTGTTATGGCCATTGTGCCCGCCGCTGGAGCTGTTGAAATACAGTCCATTTTTCGCGCTGGGCATCCTGCTCGAGCGCCAATTATCCCGGCCGCTGCCCCGGTTCCAGCTCTACGGCACAATGCTTGTGATAGCCGGGATTGCGGCCGGCTCGAAAATCTTCCATCCGCTGCTTGGATCGGGGGCGGGTGTGGTGACGTTTCTGTTGATTTATCATTGGCGGCCGGAGTTCAAGAAGGAGAACCGGGTGGCTGGGGTGGGGCTGTTTCTGGGGACGATCAGCTACTCGTGGTATGTGGTGCATCAGGTCATTGCTGCGGCGGGAGAGAGTGCCGCGCGGTTTGTGCTTCATCTGAGACCGTTTGCGGGTCAATGGGTGGCGGTCAATTTAGTTCCTGTGGCCAGTTTCACCAGCACCCTGGTGGCAGCGTGGTGGCTCTATCGCTGGGTGGAAAGCCCCACCCACCAGCTGGCACGCAAGATCAAGCCCAAGGGCGAAGCGCTAAGCGGGAAGCGCTAAGCGGGAAGCGCTAAGCGGGAGGCGCAAGGCGGTAAGCGGCGCGCTTTGCCCTTCGCGCTTGGCGCTTGGCGCTTGGCGTCTCCTCTCCATTGACCAAGTGAACATTCCAATTTTGATGTATCACGGGGTTTTTAAACCCGGATTGACCGTGGCGCCTTACGGCATCTCAGCGGAACAGTTGGAACAACAACTGGCCCTACTCAAAAAACTCCGCTACCAGATCGTCACGTTCGGCCAGTTGCTCACCATCACAGGGCATCAGGCGCCCCGTCCCAGGCGGATGGCGGTGCTGACCTTTGACGACGGGGACAGCACGTTTACCGAGACGGCGCTGCCACTGCTGCGCAAGTTTGGGATGAAGGCTACGCTTTTCCTCATCAACCAGCGCGTGGGCCAGCCGGGATTTATGGATGCGTCTGGAGCAAAACAGGCCATCGCCGAAGGCATTGAGGTGGGGGTTCATAGCATGACACACCCCAACCTTTGCCAATGTTCCCAAGATCAACTGCACGAAGAGATCGTGGAATCCAGAGTGCAGCTCGAATCGGCTCTGGGCACGGACGGGCTGGACACTTTTTGTTATCCCTACGGACACCATCATCCGGGGCTCTACCCGCTGCTGAAACGGGCGGGGTATCGCGGGGCGGTGGCGGTGTTTTCGCGGGAGCGCACCGTGACGGGCAACCCCTACGCCATGCGCCGGATCTATCCGCATCCGGGCGACAGTCCGCTGCGGTTCAGGCTCAAGCTTTCCACTTCCTACTTGAAGTGGGTTGCCTATCGGGATCGGAACCGTGAAACCACGTGTTAAGGGAAGAATTTTCATGGATGTGATTCTTAGCATTGTGGTGCCGACGAGGAACCGGAGGGTGCTCCTGGCGGATGCGATTGCGAGTATAGCTCCGCTGGCGGTTTTGGGGGCTGTGGAGGTGATTGTTGCCGATGACGGGTCCACGGACGGGACGGGCCAATTTATCGAGTCCCACCCCATGTCTGACAGCCAGTCGGAGGGGATCCGCCTGCTGTATTCCGGCACGGAAGAACGGCGTGGAGCGCAAGCGGCCCGCAACCGGGGTGTGTCGTTGGCCCGCGGCAGGTCCGTCATGTTCTTGGATTCGGATGATGTGTTGATAGCCGATGGCATTGCGGCACTGGTCAACCGGCTGGAAACGGATTCCACCCTCGATTTTGTCCACGGCAAAATTGTCCGCACCGACAGCCAACTCAGGCCGATAGCCGGGGAGGATACGATTGGGAGAGCCTACGACCCGAAAGACTCGGAGATAGCCGGCTACCACTGGCCCATTATGGGCGTGGTGTATCGGAGGGAGTATTTGGGCAAAGTGGGTCCGTGGAACGAAGCGCTGAGCGGGGCGCAGGACTGGGAGTATCAGGCCCGGGTGAAGCTGGCGGGGGGGCGGGGACAATTCATTGACACGCTGGTGGGTTGTTGGCGGCAGCATGACGGGGAGCGGGTAGGAACAAAAACCTTCCGGGAAGACTACGTGCGCAGCGTGATATTGGCCTGCGACTCGATTTTGCGGGCGGCACAAAAGGTGGGGCGATGCGATGAGGGTTTGGAAAAGCGCCTGGCAAAAATCCTTGTTGTGCACGCGCTGGAATTAGGCAATTGTGGCTTTCACGCTGCTCGTGACCAGTGCTTCAATCAGGCGGCGAATTGTCTTTCGACCAAGTCCGCTCTCAGAACCACGATTAAATGTTGGTCGTTCCTTCCAGCCTCTAGCGATGGCTGGTGCAGAAAAATCCTGTTGTTGATCACGCAATCCAAAAAGTCCTACCGATCCGCCGCAAGGGCCGCCTCCAGCGACCCCGCTATGCCCTTGGCTACGCCCACAGGCGTCGTCGGCCCCCAACCTTGCGCCGATCCGGTCGAGGGTCAGTCCGCACCGTCCCCCATCCGTCTAAGCGTGATCATCCCGTGCCGTGACCGGGTTGATCTGCTGCGCGAGTGCATCCAATCGGTAGTCTGCCAAAAACTGCCGGGCGTGGAAATTTTGGTCTGTGATGACGGGTCGACGGAGGACCTGACAGGGTTGCAGGAGTTCTTCGGCAACGGCATCAACCCGGTCCTCTGGAGCAGCACCCCCTCCTCTCACGGGGCGCCAGCGGCCCGCAACCGGGGCGTGGCCTTGGCCCGGGGACAAGCCGTTTTGTTTCTGGATTCCGATGATGTGTTGACGGCGCCGGGACCGGCCCTGTTACTGCGTGCGCTGGAGGAGGACCCGCAACTGGATTTCACCTATGGCAAGGTCTTGATCACCGACGATCAACTCCGGCCTCTGCCGGGGGCTTTGCCGGTGGGTGAGGCCTATACGGCGGCGCCGGTGGAAATCGGTGGCTATCATTTCCACACCATGGGAGCCATGTATCGGAAAAGCTTTCTGGCCAAAGTCGGTCCATGGAACGAGGCGCTGACCGGCTCGCAGGATTGGGAGTATCAGGCCCGGGTGAAGCTGGCGGGGGGGCGGGGCCGGTTTATCGATACTTTCATGGGGTATTGGCGGCAGCATGGGGGCAACCGGGTTGGGACCAAGACTTTTCGGCTGGACTATGTGCGCAGTGTGCTGCTGGCCTGTGCTACAATCTTGCAGGCGGCACAACAGGCGGGGCGTTGCGACCGTGATTTGGAGCGGCGTCTGGCCAAAAAAATCCTGCTTCACGCGCTGGAATATGGCGCCAACGGGTATAGGCCCGAGCGCAATGCGGCGTTCCGCCAGGCCTCCTGCACCCTCTCCCAATCTTTCCTGTTGCGACACCTCGTGCGGCTGTTGGCGCTGACCCCGTTGACTCTGGATCATTTCCTCTGGCGCAGGTTCCAGCGGAGCGGCACGGAAGGCAGTGGGCAGTAGGCAGTGGGCGGCGCGACTTGCGCTCGCGGAGTGCGCCCCTCCCGGGCGCAGCAACCCTCGTCCCCGTAAGCGGCGCTTTGCTAGTCGCCCTTCGCGCTTTGCCCCTCCCTCCTTGCGCATCCCGCTCCGCCTCGATTATCCATTGACCCCTTGAAAATCATCGTTGCCCAAATCGGTCCGCGCGAACATTACGCCGTGGCGCAATCGTTGTATCAACAGGGCTTGCTGGCCGGTCTGATCACGGACTGGTATGCGTTTAGCGGCAAAAAGCCGGCAGCCTTGGGATCGTTCATCGCTTGGTTTCTCAGGCAGTTGGGCGGCTTGGGGCGCTCGGCTCTGGCTGCCCGCTGCGAGGGGCTCCCGGATGATCTGGTGCACGCGTTTCCCTTGCGGAGCCTGTATTGGAAATGGCAGGTGCGCAGACTGTCTCGACAGGGACGCAGCCACGAAGCCTACCTGAAAACAGATAAAGCCTTCGCCACTGCGGTTGGAAAACTGCCCCTGCCGCCGCACCAAGCCGTGTTCGGCTATTCCTATGCCAGCCTGGAACTCCTGCAACTGGCACGCGCCACCAAGACATTTACAATACTCAATCAGATCGATCCCGGCCCGATGGAGTTTCGATTGGTGTCGGAGGAAATGACCCGCAACCCCGGACTGGCCGGATTGCCCCAGCCATTCCCAAGCGCCTATTATGACCGGGTCAGACAGGAATGGGCTTTGGCCGATGTGGTGCTGGTCAATTCGGAATGGAGCCGCGAGGCGCTGATCTCCGAAGGGGTGGAGCCGGCGAAGATAGAAATTCTGCCCTTGGCTTATGAACCGGCGCAGAATCTGGAGGCTGAGCGGCGCCGGGGCAATGCGGCGCCGGGCCAAGCACTGCGCGTTCTGTGGCTGGGTCAGGTCAATGTGCGCAAGGGGATTCATTATTTACTGGAGGCGGCGCGGCTGCTGGAAGGAGAGAACATTCAATTCGACATCGTCGGACCCGGGACTCTGTTGTCCACGGCGCTGGCAGGGGTGGCGCGCGGGGTGCGGTTCCACGGGGCGGTGAGCCGGGATCGGGCTGGGCAATGGTATGGGCAGGCCGATGTGTTTGTTTTGCCGACGCTCTCCGATGGTTTTGCGTTGACGCAACTGGAAGCGCTGGCGCACGGGTTGCCGGTGGTTGCCACGCCCAATTGCGGGCGGGTTGTGGAATCTGGAAAAACCGGTTTTATCGTTCCGGCGCGGGATGCGGCGGCATTGGCGGCGGCACTGCGGCTCTTCGTCCACGACCGCGCTTTGGCACCCTCCATGGCGCCTGCGTGCCGGGCGGCGGTCCGGTCCTATTCCCTGGATGCGTATGGGAAACGTCTGGTGGAAATCATCCGGAAGAGGCGCCAAGCGCTAAGCGGTAAGCGCTAAGCGGCAAGCGGCAAGCGGCGCCCTTTGCGCTTTGCCCTTCGCCCTTTGCGCTTTGGCGCTTGGGGCTTTGGCGCCATGCTGCCCACCGTTCCAACCTCCTTTTCAAGTTTCAGCCTTGGATCATAGCCCGCCACTTGATTACCGAACAGCTTAAGTTAAAATCTTGCCTATGAGCATTGGTTCAATCATCGAAACGACTCCTGGAATCTGCGGAGGCCACGCGCGCCTGGCCGGCACCCGGATTCCTGTCCATCGGATTGCCCGTTACCATCAATTGGGGTTTGCACCTGAAGAAGTGCTTGGATTGCTCAACTCCCTCTCACTCTCGCAAATTTATGCAGCCCTGACCCACGCCTTAGCGAACCCTCAGGAAATTGAGTCCGCCCTCCGGGAGGAAGAGGACGCAGCCAGACACTTGTCCCGTGAACAACAACCGGCCTGATGTTGCCCAACCTCTATCTCGACGAGGACACTCAATCAAACGCACTCATCGCTGCTCTGCGCTCGCGCGGAATCAAGTTGCTTACAACGAGTGAGGCCGGCATGGCCGGACGGACCGATGACGATCAACTCCACTTCGCCAATTCCCGCAAATATGTTCTGATCACCAGCAACATCGCGGATTTTGCCCGTTTGCATGCCCAGAGGCTGCATGCAGGATTGCATCACCACGGCATCATCCTCATCCACCAACAGAAATGGGGCGGTGGGGAATTGGCTCGACGCATTATCCGGTTACTTACCGACCCACCGGGTAAAGACATGCGGAATAGGATCGAGTTTATCAGCCAAAAGTAGTTGCATCTTATCGTAATCTTCGGCGCTTGGGAGCCGAAACAAAATTCGAAAACAGAAATGGCGTTGTAGCAAGTGGTAAGCGGCAAGCGCTAAGCGGTAAGCGGCGCCCTTTGCGCTTCGCCCTTTGCGCTTTGCGCCGTCAGGCCTTGCTTGAGGGACCTAAAACCACTAGGCTCAAACTCCATAAACACACCGGATCCGACAACTAGGCAGAGTCGGCGGGAGGACAAAGCCCGGGAAAAGACGGCTCGGTTCATTAGGGTTGAAAGATGTTGGGAGTTGAAAATAAAAACGCAGAAATGCGAATGATTCGCCTACCGGATTCCCGCCTACCCGGGTCGGAATGCATCCGGATATATGGTTTGTTGGAAGGCTGTTTTCAGGGTTGAGTGAATGTTTGAAGCATTAGGCATTTTACCGGGATCCTTCTGGCTGGCGGCAGTGCTGCTGCTGGGCGGGGCGCTATGGGCACTGGGCCAAATCCGCCAGGGCATCGGCCTGCCCATCCTGGCGGTGCTGGCCACCATTGGGGCCTGGTATGTGGGCGATGTGCTTTACAACGATTACGCAAACACCCACGTCCAGCTTTTCACCCCGGCAGTGCTCTACAAAGCCTGGTTGCAGGTGGCCTGGTTCCTACTGGTCTTCCTTCTGCTGACTCCCGCCATTCACGGATCGTTGAACCAGTCCTTGCTGTATCGGCCCAGCCAAGTATGCCGCCTGGTGGAAAACGGCGGGGTGGCACCACTCTTCCAATCGCGCTTGAACCAGTTGTTCCGGGGGGTGGCCTCGGTCTGGCTGCTATTGGCCGCCATCGCCCTGCTGCGGTTGAGAGATCAGATCATTTATTATTTCTTTCCTTATCTGGGATATGTGGCTGACCCATGGGCACGCGAACAGATCGGCGGCGGTATTTCCGCGCTGCTCTCGATGGCGGGCTATTTGCAACTGTTCGTCGCCATGTTTTTCGGGCTGGTCGCAGCCCTGGCCCGGAACGGAGCAGTGCGGTTTCTGGCATTACTGGCCGTGTTCCTGACTTGGCCGAACTACCTGCTGGGCCGGACGCGGAACGTCATGGTGGCGATGGCGCTGCCCGGCATTTTGGCTTGGGTGTTTGTCCGGCTGCGAACGCCTTGGCTCATCAAAATCATGGCGCTGGCGGGCTTTTTTCTGATGACGAATATCTGGTTCGCCTTCATCCTGACCAACCGGACCCACGGAACAATCATTGGCGCTGCCTTTCGCAACGAGGGCACGAACCTCAAGGAATCCAAGCAAACCCGCCATGAAGGCCTCAATATGTTCGAGGAACTCTGCTGGATCTCCTCCCTGATTGACTCGGGCGACTACAAACCGAACTACGGGGAACGCTATTTTGCGGAGCTGGTCAACCCGGTCCCTCGCGGGCTCTGGCCGGGAAAACCGTTCATCGGTTACGATTATGCCATCGCCCGCGGGCAGGGATTCAGCGCTGGCGACAGTGGGGAAATGCAGGGCGTGACTGCCACGGTTTCAACGGGGATGATCGGACAGGGGGTGGTGAACTTCGGAACCATCCTGGGCCCGGCTTTTGCCGCGCTGCTGATGAGCCTGTGGGCGGCGCTGCTGGCACGGCTGGATTTGCGGGGACAGGAACTGGGCAACCTGCCCCTCTATGTGCTGGGGATGGTGACCACCTTTAACCTGGGACGGGATATTACGTTCATCACGCTTTACACTTTTGTTTTCGGCATGGCGCTGGTCTGGTGGATCAAGCGCCGCCAAACCCCGACCGAACCCATGCGACGCCCCCCAAAAAAATCCGGACCGGCAGCGCGCAGGCCCAATAGCCAAGAGAGTCAAGGGGCGGCAACATGAGAACCGCCCTGCCGCCAGTGCGGCATCCAAGGATCAAAAGCGGTCCGCCGCTTCTCATCCAGCAGGCGGGCCTATGAAAATAGCGGTCCTCTTCCACCGTCTGGGCCCCTACCATTTCGCCCGGTTGCGCGCGGCGGGGAATTTATTGCAGGTGGTGGCCATTGAAACGTCCGGGGCGGATGCGACCTATGCGTGGGATGTGGTTGGCGGGGCGGACGGGTTTGAACGGGTGACCCTGTTTGCGGATGCCGACGCCCATAAACTCCCGGCGCAACAGGTCGCGCACCAACTCCAGAAAGCCTTGGATGCTATTCGACCCGATGTGCTGGTCGTCCCGGGATGGTCGGATACGGCCGCACTGGCGGCGTTGCGCTGGTGCGCACTTCAGCGGGTGCCGGCGGTCCTTATGTCCGAAAGCACCGCCTGGGATGAAGCGCGCCGGCCATGGAAGGAATGGGTCAAACGCAGGATTGTGGCTTTGGGTTCCGCCGCACTGGTCGGCGGCCGCGCGCACAAGGACTATCTGGTGCGGCTGGGGATGCCCCCGAAAGCGGTGTTCGAGGGGTATGACGCAGTGGACAACAGCTATTTTGCGGAGAAGGCAAAAGAAGAAAAGATAAAGCAGGCTGCAGCGAGCCCCCCCCCTGCCCTGCCCGAACATTTTTTTCTGGCCAGCGCCAGGTTCATCGAAAAGAAAAACCTGCTCCGGCTGATCGAGGCTTATGCACTGTATCGAAAACAGGCCCTGAAGCCGGAACTCCACAGGCAGAAATCCGAGATCTGGGATTTGGTGTTGCTGGGTGACGGCGCATTGCGGGGCGACCTGGATCGTC
Source organism: uncultured Verrucomicrobiota bacterium (assembly GCA_903873415.1). Lineage (GTDB taxonomy): Bacteria > Verrucomicrobiota > Verrucomicrobiia > Limisphaerales > CAIQOK01 > CAIQOK01. The sequence continues at coordinate 9,229 of CAIQOK010000107.1, forward strand.
AGATAACCGCCCTCGGTGTGAAGCAGAGCGTGCGGATGCCGGGGTTCAAGCAATATCCAGAACTGCCAGCCTACTACGCCCGGGCCGGGGTGTTTATCCATGCCAGCACGACCGAACCCTGGGGCTTGGTGGTCAACGAGGCGATGGCCAGCGGATTGCCGGTGCTCGTGTCGGATCGGTGCGGATGCGCCGGGGATCTGGTGCAGGAGGGAGTGAACGGGTTCACGTTTGACCCGGGCGATGTGGAGCAACTCGTCCGGCGGATGCTCGAAATTTCCGGAGCCGGATTTCCGGTTGCGAATTTTGGTGCCGCCAGCCGCCGGATTATTGCCGGGTGGGGGCCGGAACGCTTTGCCCAAGGGCTAAGTCAGGCGGCGGCAAAGGCAAAAGCGCTCGGGCCCAAGCCCGCGTCGCCCCTGCAACGGGTGATTTTAAAAGTGCTTTTGATGAGATAGCAGACACAGGAGGTTTGACCGGTGCGGGCAGGAAATTATGGATGGCGCGGCGTTCACCAGCATTCCAAACTGCGGACAGCACAATGATTAGAAACATCAACCTGACCGGCTCGGTTTCCCGTGCTGCGGGCGGACTCTTTGACAGCGTGCGGCGTCTGGCCCAATCGCTGCAAGCCACCGGCATGGATGTCCAAGTCTATGGCACTCGGGATAATCATACCCTTTCGGATCAGGGCCAATGGCTGCCGGTCAAAGCGCATGCCTTTTCGGTGGTTGGCCCCGCTCAATTTGGCTATTCACCCGGCCTGCGGGCCATGCTTAAACATCAAGCCACGGCACTCCTCCATACCCACGGGCTCTGGACTTATTCCAGCGTTGTGACCCGGCAATATGCGGCGGAGAAGAAGACCCCCTATATCATCTCCCCGCACGGGATGCTTGATCCGTGGGCGGTGAGCAATTCGAACTGGAAAAAAGGTATCGCCCGCTTTCTTTACGAAGGAGCGCATTTGAGGGGCGCCCATTGTTTCAGGGCTCTGGCAAAATCAGAATTCACCGCCATCCGCTCCTTTGGCCTGAGGAATCCCATTGCGCTGATCCCCAACGGGATCGACCTGCCGGAAGCGGGAGCGCCTGCGGCAGGCGGTCCCGGCAC
>CAIQOK010000108.1 GCA_903873415.1 uncultured Verrucomicrobiota bacterium
GTGCCAGCGGCGACTGGTGCGCGATTACGAGACCACGGACTCCAGCGCAGAGGCTTTGGTATATATTGCAATGATACGAATCCAACTCCGCAGACTCGCTTGATTGCTGGACGATCATGACTTTTCAGACAGGCTCTTAGCCACGAGTCTGGTTGCCAAGGAAGAGAGGGCGCAGTTAATCGCAATCGCCCACAATGTGCTGCTGCTCTAAGAAGGAGTGATGGAGATCAAGCACGGCGTAATCAATCAGGCGGAGGACCCGAGGTGATCAAGCTAAGCAAAGAAGCCCCCGGGAAATGTGCGGCGGTGGGTCAGGATATGCCAACCCTGTTACTGCGAGCAAGGCCACATAACGCAGCGTCAAGCTTGTCCAGCCCCTGGAATGGCTTGCCCACCCCGTTCGGCTGAAGTCGCACTGCGGGTTTCAGGTTCGTTCGTTCAATATCCTTGTTCGTTCATTCAATGCTCTTCAATTCAACGCGATTGAAAAAGCGCGTTGGCAGGGCTGGAAGCCACTGCCCGCCGCTTTTGCCAACCGGCGTTTTTTGTTGCACCGCGACGGCACACACGGGGTGGCGCGCCCTACCTATTTACGTCATGCCCATCCGATAGAGCCTCGGTTGCGCCATCAGAAAAAACATTCATCCCCCTTCATGCCCTTTACGGCAAACCTCCCGCCCCGAGCAAAATCGATCACGGATCTCAGTGTCGAGCTGTCCCCTTGGCCCTATCCTAGGATTGATCGTCGGATAGAACACCCCTGCCCCGCGGCCCGGGCGGATCGTTTTCAAGAGAGGGCCGTGACAGCCGCTTCCAGACTGGCAACATCCGCCACATTGACAATCCGGGCGGTTTTATCGATCCGCTTCATGAACCCGCTCAAAGCCGACCCCGGCCCCAGTTCGATGAACTGTGTGAACCCCTGCGCCAGCAGAAGGCGCATGGACTTTTCCCAGAGCACCGAGGAGGTGACCTGCTCCACGAGTCGTGCGGAAATCTCCTCCGGCGTGGTGTGGGCCTGCGCCGTCACATTGGAAATCACCGGGACGGAAGGAGTAGAAAGGCGGATGGAAGCAAGCTCCGCTTGGAGCTTTAACCGGGCGCCGTCCATCAAGGGGGAATGATAGGCTCCAGCCACCGTCAAAGGCAGCGCGCGTTTGGCTCCCCGCGCCTTGGCCAGTTCAACCGCCTTGGCAATCCTGCCGGACTCGCCGGAAATGACCAGCTGGCCGGGACAGTTGAGGTTGGCAAGGACCACTCCGGCCTCGGCACAGACCTCGCGGGTGGGGTCCTCGTCGAGACCAATAATAGCGGCCATGCCGCCTTGGGTGGCGGCACAAGATTCCTGCATGAAACGGCCGCGTTGGCGAACAATGCGCAAGCCGTCCTCGAAACTCATGGCACCCGCCGCCGTGAGCGCGGTGAATTCTCCGAGTGAAAGCCCGGCGGTGGCGTCGAACTTCAGGGACGGGACGGCTGCCTTGAGCAGTTCCAGAGCGACCCAGCTGACCAGAAAAATCCCGGGCTGCGCATGCTCGGTCTGGGTGAGCTCGGCTTCCGGGCCTTGAAAGCAGATCGAGGCCAGATCATAGCCCAACGCGGCATTGGCACGATCAAACCAGGCTCTGGCCGACGGGTATCGTTCGGCGAGGTCCTGCCCCATTCCGACGACCTGCGCACCCTGTCCGGCGAATAACAATGCTGTTTTACTCATGAGTGGTGTTGAATAAACACGATTTGAACCCGCAGCAAAAGGAGAGAATTCACATCAGAACGCGGTGCGAAAAGGCTGCAGTCTGACCAGCATGTTCAGGAACCTGCTTCAGCTCGCCTCTGCTTGCGCCGGCAGCCAAACTCACAATTCCAAAACAATCACCGAGTCGAACTTGCTTGAAGCATGCGTTGGAACTTGGATGTCCAGGACTTCACCCGCTGCCTGCAGAGATAACCAGTGTTTCTTTGGATCGGCCAACAAGTATGCCTTTTTGATCTTGCCGGTGAACTTCTCAAGCTTGAGCGGGCCGCTGGCAGGCCAATCGAACACATGCAGATAAAGGGTCCGCCCTTTTGCGGTAATGCGTCCCCACCCGGGTTGAGGCAGGGAGGACGAGCCGCAGCCATGGATGCTGGCACTGTTCACGGACATCCATTGGCCCACTTCCTTCAAGCGCTCCACGCTGCCCGGCGGAATCACGCCTTCCCCGTCAGGGCCGACATTGAGCAAAAAGTTGCCGTTCTTGCTGGCGGTCTCCACCAGAGTCTGAATGAGTTCGGCCGCGGACTTCCAATGATTGTCAAACTTGCTGTAGCCCCACGTGTCGTTGAGAGTCATGCAGGTTTCCCATTCGCGAGCCGCACCCGTTCCCGGCACGCTGCCCTCGTGGACGCCGTAATCACCGAGCATGGTGCCATCCGGACCGACGCGGTCGTTGATGATCACCTTGGGCTGAAGGCGTCGCATGGTTGCAATCATCTCTTCAACCCGGCCGAGCTTGGGATCCTTGATATCTTGGGCATCGAACCACATGAGGCTTACCGGGCCGCATTCGGTGAGCAACTCGGTCAGCTGCCCCTTCATGTAATCCAGATAACGGTTCATATCCGCGTTTTCCAGAGGGCGCGGATCCATTTTGGGAGAAATAGGGATATTTTTGCGGCAGGAAGGGCAGCCGCATTGATTCACCCGCCCCAGGGTCCAGGGCGAGGCCGGATAACCCCAACCTGAGTTGGGTTTTTCCAGAGGAGAATAGCGGATCGGCCAATCGGGGTGATGCCAATCCCGGATGGAATAATAGACGCCGAATTTAAGCCCGGCCTTCTGGCATTCGCGTGCGAGCTCGGCAATGACGCTGCGCTTGAAAGGGGTCCACCTGGCGATGTTGTAGTCGGTGAGCTTGCTGTCCCACATGCAAAACCCGTCGTGGTGCTTGGAGGTGATGGCGATGTATTTCATCCCGGCGTCCTTGGCGATCTTCACCCATTGCTTGGCGTCGAACTTCACCGGGTTGAAGCCGGCGGCCACGCTCTCGTATTCCTTGGCGGGAATGCGAGCCGTGTGCTGGATCCATTCGGCGATCCATCCAACCTTTTTCCCGTGATACTCTCCTCCCAAGACGGCATAGGGTCCCCAATGAATGAACATCCCGAACCGCGCGTCGCGATACCAGGACATCCGCTCCTCGCGCTGCTGTGCAGTTTCGACGACAGGCATCCCCTTGGCATCCTGCGCGGGCTTGCCGTCGGGCGAAACAGGGTTTTGAGCATGCGCCCTCAGCAGCGGGTAGGGCAGGAAAAGCGACACAACAAGAGCGATTACAAAACGGTTCATAGGCTTTCATCCGATCCGAGTCATTCCAGAAAATAGTGACAGGCCAAAAAGGGAAATCAAAGGCTTTCGAAAACAAGTGCCCCGCCCATGCCGTCGCCACTCCGACGCCTGACAACCCGAAGAGACGGCGGGGGCTGCAAGATTTCACTTGCGAGCGGAGGCAATCCGGAAAGAATAACGCTCATGTTTTCACACATTGTCATTTTCTGGACTAACGCGAACCAACCCGGAGCTGCGAACGAACTGATCACCGGAGCCAACGAATATTTAAAGTCCATTCCCGGACTGCTGCATTTCCACGTCGGCAAAATGTCGCCCAGCCCCCGGGCCGTGGTGGATCAAAGCTATCAGGTGGCGCTGAATCTTGTTTTCTCCACCAAGGCGGATGAACAGGCCTACCAGGTGCACCCGCAACACGTCGAGTTTGTCGAGAAGGTGTTCAAGCGGGTTTGCCAGAAAGCCGTCATTTACGATTTTGAGTGAGCAGGAGGGCTTCTGCTCCCAGCTCCTCCAGAAGCAACACCTCAAAACCACAGCCGTTCCTTCATCGCTGCGGTGGCATATCCCCTCGCAGTTGCAAGAAGGGCAATCAAGCGTTTCATCTTTCGGGTTTAAGCTGGCGATCCGCAAGGCCGGTTGAAAAGCGGCCAAACGCCAACGTCTCACCGTTCCTTCGTGTCCGGGTGCCGGTAACCATCCCCCACCGGAATCGCGGGCAGTTGGTTTTGCCCTTTGCTCCTTATCGGAGCCTCTTAGACCGTGGAACCGCTCAAAGCCGTGTCCCGGCGGGAAAAGCGACCGGCCAAGCGAGCGGTGGAAATTAGTGTTTGAGGCATTGGGATGTTGAGGGGTGAAAAGGAGATTGGGGTGACCAACGGGACTCGAACCCGCAACATCCAGAACCACAATCTGGGGCTCTACCATTGAGCTATGGCCACCAACCGGAAGTAGAGAATAGATTCTCGCAATGCCAGCGTCAAGTTTTCACTGGATCGATCCCTTGACTTTTTCGGCGAAGGTTTTGCTCATCCAAAAGATCCGCCAAACCGCTCGAAATGGGGGTGATGCCCCCAAACCTCCATGCCCGGCCGGGTAGCAGATGGCGAAAACACTTTTCCCGACCGCCTAATTCGGGCTAGAGTCTGTTCATGGTCGAACTCAACGCCAGCCAACTCTTCCGTGATCTGGACGAGGCCGAGATTGCCGCGCTCCAAGCGATCACCTGTGAGCGGGATGTGGCGGCAGGAGTCGAGATTTTCCGGGAAGGCGACCCAGGCGACGGCCTCTACATTTTAAAGCAGGGCTGGGTTGAGATTTCCGTACAGGTAGCCCCCGACCTGCGCCGCCCTCTGGCCCGGGTCGGGCCGGGAGAAATGTTCGGGGAGATGTCGGTGGTGGAATCCAAACCCCGCTCCGCCACCGCCACGGCTCTTGAAGCCAGCAGAGTTTGTTTCATTCCGTGCGGGGAATTACTGGGGCTCATAGCCAGGAAACCAAAGCTGGCGCTGGAGCTGCTGAGGGAAATCAGCCAGCGCCTGCGCGAATCCAACCACCGCCACCTTGAGGAGATTTTACAGGCGGAGCGTCTGGCCTTTCTCGGGCGCTTCGCCCGCGGCATCGTGCATGACCTGAAAAACCCCCTGCATGTCATCGGGTTGGCCGCAGAAATGGCCTGCATGGACCACGCGTCGCCGGACCTGCGGCTGAGGGCCGCCCAGAATGTGCGCAAACAGGTGGACCGCATCGCGGACATGGTTGGAGAAATCCTGGAATTCACCCAACCAACCAGGAAAGAACTTTTCCTGCTGCGGGTCGATTATGCGGAATATCTCCGGGAACTTCGTGAGGAAATAACCCCGACCGCCGAGTTGCGGGGCATCATGATCACGCTGGATGAGCCTCTTCCACCAGTGCGGGTGAGGGTGGATCCCCGACGCCTGAACCGTGTCTTTCACAACCTGATTCAGAATACGGCTGACGCCCTGCCACAAGGCGGCAACTCGATCTGGCAAGTCCGGGTCAAGGACCGTGAGGTGATCACCAGTATTTCGGACAATGGTCCGGGGATTGCCCCTGAGATTGCAGGCAAACTCTTCGAGCCCTTCGCCACCTTCGGCAAGAATCGTGGAAGCGGACTGGGGCTCTCCATCTGCAAAAAAATCATCGAAGACCATCACGGCCGGATCTGGGCCGGGAACACCCCCGAGCGCGGCGCTCTTTTTTGCTTCACCCTGCCCTTGGACTCCTAAGATTTTTGCTGACGCCATGAACCGCATCCACCTGCTTCCCGACCATGTAGCCAACCAGATTGCCGCCGGTGAGGTGGTGGAGCGGCCGGCCAGCGTCGTCAAGGAACTGGTGGAAAACGCCCTCGATGCCCGGGCCACCCGCGTGACGGTGGAGATTCAAGCGGGAGGGCGCAGTCTCATCCGTGTGACAGATGACGGACTGGGGATGAGCCGGGACGATGCGCTGCTTTGCCTGGAGCGGCATGCGACGAGCAAAATCCAAAAAGCCGAGGATCTGGCATCAATCCTCACGATGGGTTTCCGCGGTGAAGCCCTGCCCAGCATCGCCAGCGTCAGCCGCTTCACCCTCACCACCCGGGAGCGTGAAAGCGATTCCCCCGAAGGCACCCAGGTGGTGATCGCCGGCGGGAAAATCCTGGAGGTCAAAGCCGCAGGCAGCGCCACCGGCACCGCCGTCGAGGTCCGCCAGCTCTTTTTCAACCTTCCGGCGCGGCGCAAATTCCTCCGGGCGGAGGAGACTGAGTCGGCGCATATCCAGCATTATCTCACCCTGGCGGCGCTGGCCTTCCCCGAGGTGGCTTTCGTTTTCCTCAAAGACGGGCGCACGATTTGGCAACTCGCAGCGCAAAAATCGGGCGTGGAAGTGCCGCTGCGCTTGACCGCCCTGCGCGAACGACTTCGCACCCTGCTGGGCGACACGCCGCTGCTGACGGTGGACTTCTCAGCGGCTCTTTCCGCCCCAACCACTCAGGACGAAACCGACTCCTTTGAGACGGCCTCCCCGCAAAAACCGGAAGCATCCAACCCCGGCACAACCCTGCGCGTCTGGGGATTTATCGGAGCCCCCGGTGTCTCGCGCGCCACCCGCGAAGACCAACATGTCTTCGTCAACCGTCGGCCGGTGGAGAATCGCGGACTCAATTTCGCACTGCTGGAAGGCTATCATACGGCACTGATGAAGGGGCGCTACCCGGTCGGCTGCCTGTTTCTGGAGATCGATCCGGCCACAGTGGACGTCAATATCCATCCGGCCAAGCGCGAGGTGAAGTTCCATCGCGAGTCCGAGGTGCGGCGTTTGGTGGCGCAGTCCGTGCGGGAGGCGCTGCTCAATTTTCATGCGGGCCCCGCGCCGGCGGGAGCCGGAAGCCCGGCACCTCCGGCCCTCACGTCCCTGGCCCCACCGCGCCAACCCAAAGAAGTTCCGGAGTATGTCACTCCGCATCTGCCCGCCTTTCCAAGCCCTCCGGGATTCCACCCGGAACAACCCGTGCCACCCACCGTCACCCCCCCCCTGAAAATGGGCTTCACCGGGTCCAGTCAGGCACCACTGAGCGTGTTCCCTCCCCGGTTTTCCTCCATCCCCTCCGGGGCATCTCTGACCCCGACCGAACCTGTTCCACCGCCAAGACCTGCGTTTGCACCGTCCCCGGGCCTGCCGCCCCCGCTTCTGAGCATTGCGCTGCGCCTGGCAGGTGTGATTGGAAAACTTTATGTCGTGCTAGAATCCGATCGCGGTCTGGTGCTTCTGGACCAGCACGCCGCGCATGAGCGGATTTTGTTCGAACAGATGCTCAACCGGCTGGAACAAAAGCAGCAGGCCGACTCCCAGAAACTACTGCTGCCCGAGACGGTGGAGCTGGCGGTGCGCGATGCCAACTTTCTCAAGGGCCAACTGGAGACGCTGACCCGGCTGGGAGTCGGGCTGAGCGAATTTGGCGAACGCACCTTCCTGCTCGATGCCCTGCCGCCCTTCGTCAAGGCGGGGGATCCGCGCCGCTTTGTGCTCGAGCTGGTGGATGAGCTCAAGGCCGCCGGGCAGGAGGTCAACGCCCTGCGGTTGGGGGAACACGTGATTGCGAAGACCGTCTGCCGCCACGCCGTGAAAGCAAACGATCCCCTGACCGGGCGCGAGCTGGAAAACCTGGTCGAGGATCTGCGCCGCTGTGCCATGCCCTACACCTGCCCTCACGGCCGGCCCACGCTCGTGGAAATGAATTTCCGCGAGCTGGAAAAAAAGTTCGGCCGCTCGCAGTAATCCCGGGAAACTATTTCACTTCCACATCGAGCCCAAGGCGGGTCAGGATGCTGCCCTCATCCAGGCTCAGCTGGGACCGGCTCTTGTTGTAAGTATCGAGAGCCAGAATTTCCTGCGCCCGTGCTGTGGTAAGGTCGCGCTGCACCTGCAGGACCACATAAGTCGTGCTCTTTCCGTTCTCCAGCTTCTTCTGCTCGGCCGCCAAGGCCTGCTCCTGATATTCCCGCGCCGCCCGAGTGGCCTGCACCTGCTCGTAATTGGCACGCAGCAAACCGACATCATTGTCGATCTGGATCATGATGTTCTGCTCCAGCTTTTTGAGGGCGAGAACGATTTGCTGAAGGGTGGCTTTGTCGGACTTATAGGCGTTCCGAGCGCTCATGTTGGACAGGGGAATAGTCAGCCTGCCGCCATAAGCGTAAAGTCTGCGGTCCATCTGTTGAACATCATAAAGAGCGCCGCTGAATTCGCGGCCGGACCCGTTGTATCCATAGGTGCCGAAGGCGTCAAGCTGGGGGAAAAGCTGGTTGCGATCGTATTTGAGCTGGATCCCCACTTTTTCCAGATCGAGCCGGGCTTGAAGCAGATCGGGGCGTTGGGCCAATCCCCTGCCCCAGCTATCCTGCAAGTTGAGATCCAGCGGGGCGGAACTCAAGGATCCCGAGGGAACCACCTCAATGGGTTGCCACTTGGAAAACTCGTCGGTGATGAAATGCTTGAGCAAACGCTCCTGGGTGTCGCGGGTGCTCTCGGCGGCAATGAGGGTCGCCCGGGTGGAAGCAGCTTGCGCTTGGGCAGATTCCAGATCCAGCACCGCCATGGCACCGACTTCGACGCGTTTTTTGTTCTGCGCCACCAGCTCCTCGGCCAGCTGCACGGCTTTCTGCTGCACTTCCACGCTGGCGCGATCGTAGATCAGGTCGTAATAGGCCGTCTCTACGCTATTGGCCGTTTGCATGATCTGGAGCTGGAGCTGGAGTTCGGAATATTTCAGCCGGTTTTTGGACACACGAATGTTCAGCCGGGGGGCGTCGATCCAGGCGTTCTTTAAAAGGGGTTGGGTCAGTGTGAAGGAGGTGGTCGCCGCACTGCTCTCAAACCCGCCCGTTGCCCCGGCCGAATGACCATAGGAATCCATGGTGTTCCCCTGCAGTCCGTAGGTCATCCCCCAAGGGGTCAAACCGCCCAAAGTGGAACTACCGCCGTTGTCATCACTCTGCGCCCCGGGAACACTGAATCCTCCACTCAGCAATTTGCTGCCCGCCTCGGTGTGATCATGCTGTCCGGAAATTGAAAATGAGGGATCGTATGGGCCGTGGGCGGCGTTCAAGGCGAACCGGGCAATCTGTGGATTATAACGGTCGATCTGCAAATCCAGATTGTGTTGGAGGGCCATCTGCAAACAATCCTGCAACGACATGGCCCGCATGGCTGCCGGGGCCGGGTTGGCTTGCAACTTCGCCCCAACGCTCACAACCATCAACGCAATTATAAATCCGAGCGGTTTCATGAAAATGAAGAGTGCTCAATCCCCGGCCGATGGTCAAACGCGCGCTTTGTGCTTTTTGTGCAACCGGACGGACCGCCAGGCTTTCGGCGGGGAGAATCACCCTGCGAATGGCGGCCGGCGTCAACAGTCTCAGGATCAGTTCATTTCGCGGTCAGTTGCCCGTCCACGATCTCACACAAGACATGCATCAGAAGCTTGTGACCTTCCTGAATCCTCGCCGTGTTGGTGCCCGGCACGACCAGATCGATCGTGGCGGCGCCCCGGGTGAAACCACCGTCGCGCCCCAGAAAACAAATAGTTTCCAATCCCTGGCTTTTGGCCTGCTCCACGGCCCGGAGCACGTTGCGCGACTTGCCGCTGGTGGTAAAGGCTATCAGCACGTCCCCCGGCTGCCCAAGACCCCAGACCTGGCGCGCAAAAATCTCGTCCGCGTGATAGTCATTGCACACGGCCGTCATGAACTCGCCGTTGGCCGTCAGCGAGAGCGCCGGATAAGGCCGCCGGTCCAGCTTGAACCGGCAGAGAAACTCCGTCGCCATATGGGTCGCATCGGAAGCACTGCCGCCATTGCCGCAAATCAGCAGTTTATGCCCGCCTTTGAGGCAGCGGAGAACCAACTCCGCCGCCCGCTGAACGGGCTCATCCAAAACCGACAACCCGCGCACCGCGGCGATGGCATCGTCAATTGACCGTTGCAAATGCGTCATGCGGCCAGATTAGCGGCACGCACCGCAAAGGAAAGTCGAAACGCGGCGCGCTTGACGTCCCCGCCCCGCTTGACCAGAGTCAGCTTATGTACAGGATCATCGGTTCGGATGGGAATGAGTATGGTCCGGTTGGCGCAGACCTGGTGCGGCAGTGGGTTCGTGAAGGCCGCGCGCTGGCTTCAACCCTCGCCCGGACGGAGGAGTCCACGGAGTGGAGAGTGCTGGGAAGCTTTCAGGAGTTTGCAACCCTGTTCGCTCCGCCCTTGTTGATGCCCGGCGGCGCCCCGGCACCTGCCTCACCGCCAACCCGCACGACAAGTGTTTTTTCCATTCTGGGCCTGACGATGGGACTTCTGTCGGTGACGGCGGGACTGTGTTGCTACGGATTACCCTTTAACCTGCTGGGTATGGCTTTCTCGATTATCGGTCTAACACAAACCGGCAGACCCACCTCACAGCACTCGGGCCGCAGTTTGGCCGTCTGCGGACTGCTGCTCTGCGGCCTAAGCCTGCTCTTGAGCCTGGCAATCTATCTTTGGCTCAATGCCCCCTTCAACTTTCACGTGGTGCCACCCCGCATCCGCCGGCTCTAAACCGGGAGGAATCCCATGAAAGCACTTTCAATCTTCCTTCTGGTGGGAATTGGAGTTGTCGCAGCAACCTTGCTTTTTTTCTGTGATCCGGCTCAGAACACGATTTATCCGGCCTGCCCTTTTCACCGGCTCACCGGCTGGGATTGTCCGGGCTGCGGCTCGACCCGCGCCTTGCATGCACTGCTGCATGGCCATTGGAGGGCGGCGCTTCATTTCAATGCGTTTGTGATCCTATCGCTACCTCTGCTGGGCGGAGTCGGGATTTTGGGGTTCTGGCGGCACCGCTGCGGAGTTTCCTGCCTGCCATTTCGTCCGGCATGGCTGTGGGCTTACTTTTCCGCCTACCTCCTGTTCGGGATTTTACGGGATCTACCGCTGCCGATACTGGCCGGATTTGCACCCTGATGCCAGTCTAGCCGGGGGCGAGGTGGATTGACTTTCAGGGCGGCAGAAAAAAGCAGTCGATAATATGTCCTTCGGTCTCCATTCCCTGCCGATCGTTCTTACCCCTTTTCGGGGCGCTTGGGTTCCGCCCAAGCCAGAGTTACACAAATGGATCGGCTCCTCATAATGCAACCTGATTTTAAGAAATTCGTGCCGGCAGGGCGGGCAGTCCGCTGCACGCCGCTTTTCCCACCCCTCGTTCCCTGCCGCGCCGCGACGGCGCTCACGGAGTGGCGCGCCCTACCTGTTTACTTCACACCCATCCCGCATAGGCCCGGCTGCGCCATCAGAAAAAACATCCCCCTCCATGCGCTTCATGGTAAACTTGCCGCCTAAAACCAAATCGACCATGGAATTCATGAAGATCCTGAAGACGGAGAAGGGCTTACGATTCCTCCTTCTCATGCAAGGATTCCTGTTTACTTCAGATATATCTCGAAGGTGCTTTCGGATGGTCGAAGATCCGCGATGGATCCCAAGCGCGGTTTTAAGGATAAAACCCTTCCCTTTCTCCAACCCCGTTCTCGCCTGAAGCGACCTTGGCATGGAAGCCGGTGGCCCGGAGCGCTTATTTTCCGGAAAGACGGCTCCAGCTGGAACCCGTTGAAAACACGGGCCAGGATTTCAGTTTTTCGGAATCCCGCCGGAAAGCGGGGAAGTGGCCCGTTGCAAAACGGCTTGTTGTTGCTATTTTGGATTTGTGTTTCACGGTGCCAGACCAGCTGAAAATAATTAAACAATTGAGACTTTGATTATGAAATTTGCCCGGATAGCCAAACGCATTGCCCTTTTTACCGCGGTCAACCTTCTGGTAATGACCACCGTCACAGTGCTCTTGGGGCTGTTAGGCGCCGGGCATTACATACCCCGAGGCGGGTTGACCGGACTGGCGGCAGTATGCCTGATCTGGGGTTTTGCCGGGGCGTTCATTTCCCTCCTCCTCTCACGCCAGATGGCCAAATGGATGATGGGGGTCCAGGTCATTCCAGAGGCGTCCTCGGATCCAGCACTGGGTGCGCTGCTTGCCACGGTTCACCAGTTGGCACAACAGGCAGGCATTCCGAAACCCGAAGTGGGTGTCTACGATTCTGCGGAGATCAACGCTTTTGCCACCGGCCCGAGCCAGTCACGTTCGTTGGTAGCCGTGTCCACCGGGCTCTTGGAACGCCTCAGCCAGCCCGAAGTCAAAGGCGTTCTGGCCCATGAGATCGCACACATCGCCAACGGCGATATGATCACCATGACGCTCATTCAAGGGGTGATCAACGCCTTTGTCCTATTTCTGTCGCGGGTGCTGGCCTTTGTCGTCAGTCAGGCCCTGCGCTCCCGCAACGAGCGGGACAGCGGCGGGGGCTGGATCCAGTTCATGCTGGTCATGGTGTTCCAGATTCTGTTCTCAATCCTCGGCTCCTTGGTGGTGAACTGGTTTTCCCGGGTGCGCGAATTCCGCGCCGACGCCGGCGGGGCTATGCTGGCGGGACGGCCGAACATGATTGCAGCACTGCGGGCGTTGGCCCGGTTGCACGACCCTGAAATCGCCGCCGCCGAGGCCCAACACGCCCAGTCCTTCCAGTCGCTGAAAATCTCCGGGTCGTCTTCCTACCTGCGGCTCTTCGCCACGCACCCGCCAATCGAAGAGCGGATCGCCCGACTGGAATCCGCCCGGTTCTAGCTTACCGGAGCGGGAGGCGCCACGGTGCCGGACTCCAACACCCGGTTTTCAAAGAGACTGGGAGCCACATTGCGGGCCAACTCCTGACAGCGTGCCAGAATCTCCCCGGCCGATTCGCACTCCAAGGCAAACGCCGCCAGCTCCTTCGTTTCCGGAATTTTAAGCCGGCGGACCATGAATTTGATTTGCGGCAGGACGGGCGGCGCTACGCTCAACTCATCCACCCCCAACCCGATCAACAGCGGCGTCAGTGTGGGATCCCCGGCCATTTCCCCGCAGACACCCACCCAGATGTTGTGCCGGTGCGCCGCATCCACGGTGGCCTTGATCAAGCGCACAATCGCCGGATGCGTCGGTTGGTAGAGATAGGCAATCTTCTCATTCATCCGGTCCACCGCCAGCGAGTATTGAATCAGGTCGTTCGTTCCAATGCTAAGGAATTTCAAGCGCTTGGCCAACGAGTCGGCGATCAGCACGGCCGATGGAATCTCGATCATGGCGCCGATTTCCATGGCCTCGTCGAATGGAATGTTTTCCCGCCGCAATTCTGCTTTGTATTCCTCGACCAAGGCGTTGGCACGGTTGAGTTCCTCCAGACCGGAGATCATGGGATACATCATCTTGACGTTTCCATGGGCACTGGCGCGAAGGATGGCGCGGATCTGGCTGCGGAAAATATCGAGTTCCTCCAGGCAAAACCGAATCGCCCGCCACCCTAAAAAGGGATTCATCTCGGGCGGCACCTGAAGATGCGAAAGAAACTTGTCACCGCCCAGATCGAAGGTGCGCATGACGACCGGTTGGGGGCTCAGGGCCGCGGCGGCCGCGCGGTAGGCTTGGAACTGTTCCTCTTCGGTAGGCAGGTGATTGCTGCTGATGTAGAGGTATTCCGTGCGGAACAAACCCACACCCTCGGCACCACAGGCTTTCACGGCATCGGCGTCAGCCGCCTGTTCGATGTTCGCTGAAAGCACGATGGTCTGTCCATCGAGCGTGATGGCGGGCTTGTCCAGCACGTCGCGCAGCTTTTCCTCAAGCGACACCTGCTTGCGGACAAGCTGCCCATACTCAAACAAAGTCTGGTCGGTCGGATTGAGAATGACGACTCCGTTGAATCCGTCCAGCAGGACATACTGGCCGTTCTCCAGTTCGGCGGTGATGGTGTTCAATCCGACCACGGCAGGAATCCTCAAAGATCGCGCCATGATCGCCGTATGGGACGTCTTGCTACCGACGTCGGTCGCAAAACCCAACACCCTGGTCCGGTCCAATTGCGCCGTGTCCGACGGAGTCAGATCATGACCGATGACAATGCACGGTTCCTTGAGTTGGTGCAGGTCGACGCCCTGACGGCGACCCGTCAAGTTGTTCAAAACCCGCGTGGCCACATCCCGCATGTCGGCGGCCCGCTCGCGCAAATACTCGTCCTCTATAGCAGCCAGCGTGGCCGCATAGCGCTCCGCAACCGTATGAAAAGCGTGCTCAGCGTTGACCTTCTGCTGATTGATTGCCCGCACCACCTCGTCGATCAGCGTCCGGTCCTCGAGCACCAGCAAATGGGCCTCGAAAATGCCCGCCTCGCTCGCCCCCATGGCGGCATTGACTTTGCGCTGGACCTCGAGAATCTCCTGCCGGGTCTGTGACAGGGCCGCTTCAAACCGCCCGATTTCCCCCGCCAACAAAGCGTCCGGCACGGACTGGCGGGAAACAGGCTGCTGAGCATTGCCCAACAACAGGACCTTGCCGCGGCAAACCCCGTTGGAAACAGGAATTCCACGGAAGACTTTTTCTCCCTTTTGTATCGGTTCAGGCACCCCTTTAGCGTAACCATGACGAAACACTTTGAAAAGAAAATCTTACGGAACAACCAAGCAATTGCCCATCGCCCCAAAAAGACGCATCTTTCCAGCCCGCCTTGAAAACTCTTCCGTTGAGACCCCCAATTTTCAAAATCCGACACTCCTCAACAAACTCCGCCACACGCCAAATCCCGCGGACTTCGCCGGCGCCCGGAGAATTGCGGCGCCACCCTTCCGCTTAGAGCAGCCCCCGCAACCCCTTCAGTCCAATGTTGCAGCCGGAGCGTTTGCGGTTATCTTTCGGCATGAATTGGCAGCAGGCAGTTTCCATAGGAATCGTCACCCTCACGGCGGTCTTGTTCTGGCGCGGCCGTTTTGGCTCCCGCAAGTTTCAGTTCAGCCGCCAGACGCATTGCGGTTGCGGCAGCGGCCGCAAGGGAGCAGCTCCGGCCGGAGTGATTTACCGGGCACGGAAAGGCCAACGACCTCAAATCATCCTTAAACAGGCGCCTCCAGCCAACCTTGCCTGACCCCAGCCCGGCCAGCTTCATCACCCATGACGATAGGTAAATTCAGCTCAGCAGTTCAGTTCCTCAAAGGCGGCAAGGAACCCCCCGGCAACGCCCGCTGGGTGCCCACCACTGACGTCTATGAATCCGCTCATGGCCTGGTTATCAAAGCCGAGCTGGCGGGCATGCGCAGCGACAGCCTCGAAATCGTGGTGGAGGGAAACCGGCTGCGAATCAGTGGCACCCGGACGGATGGATGCCGCCCCCCCGACTGCACCTTTCTAGCCATGGAAATCAACTACGGCCCCTTCCAGTGCGAACTGGAGCTGCCCAAACGCTATGATCTGAGTCAGGCCAAGGCGGCCTATCTGAACGGATTCCTGCGCATTGATGTGCCTCTGGCGGGCGTGGCCTTGAAAAAACAAGCCCCGCCCGGCCGAGGTAACACAACCTCCGCAACTGGCATGATTCAACCACCCACACTGCTGCGCAAGCCGACAATCCAGACAACGCCACGATGATCCCGCCTGACAGTGAGTTTATCAGCATTCTCGGCGCAACAGGAAACCCGGAGGCACCCGCGCGCATCTCCTCACTCTCCCTGCCCGACACTCTCCCCATTCTGGGCTTGTCCGACATTGTCATTTTCCCGGGCATGGTGGCGCCGCTGCTGGTGGAGACACCCCAAAGCATCAAACTCATCGACGATGTCGTGGGCGGCGACAGATTGATGGGGGTGGTGCTGCAGCGCAAACCCGAAGCGGCCAATCCGCTGCCTGCGGAGATGTTTGACGTGGGCTGCGCGGCTCGAGTGCTCAAGATGTTGAAATTCCCCGACAACACCGTGCGCGTCCTCGTCGAGGGACTATGGCGCATCCGGATCAATGCCTACACGCGGCAGGATCCCTATCTGAGCGCACGGTTTGAACTGCTCAAGGATGTAAATGAAGACACCCTCGAATCCACGGCAATGATGCGCAACGCGCAAAGCCAGTTCCACGAAATCATCAAACTCTCCCCCGCCCTGTCCGAGCAGGTCAAGATCGCCTCCCTCAACACCGAGGATCCCGGCCACTTCACCGATCTTATCGCCGCCAATTTGAATTTGGGGCTGAATGACCGCCAGAAACTGCTGGAAACAGTTTCCGTCAAAGCCCGATTCGGATTCCTGCTGCCCCTGCTCACCCGGGAACATGAGGTGCTCACCCTCAGTTCAAAAATCCAGACCGAGGTGGCCAGTTCCATCTCCAAATCCCAGCGCGATTATTTCCTGCGCGAACAACTGCGCGCCATCCAGCGGGAACTGGGCGAAACGGAATCCAGCAACAGCGAGAGCAAAAGCCTGCGCGACAAAATCGATGCCACCCCCATGCCGGCGGAGGCCCGAAACACCGCCCATCTCGAACTGGATAAACTTCAGCAGACCCCCACGGCAGCCGCCGAATACGCCGTCATCCGCAACTATCTCGATTGGATTCTGGCCCTGCCTTGGGAGCGGGAAACCCTGGACAAGCTGGATCTGGCCGCCGCCGAACGCATCCTTGACCGGCAGCATTTCGGCCTGACCAAGGTTAAAGAACGACTGCTGGAATTCCTGGCCGTCATCCAGCGTCGAAAACAAATCAAGGGCCCGATCCTTTGCCTGGTCGGCCCGCCCGGCGTGGGTAAAACCTCGCTGGGCCGCAGCGTAGCCGATGCCCTGGGACGAAAGTTTGCACGCATCGCCTTGGGCGGCATGCGCGACGAAGCCGAAATCCGCGGACACCGCCGCACCTATGTCGGGGCCCTTCCCGGCCGGATTATCCAGAGCCTACGCCGCGTCGACAGCCGCAATCCAGTCATATTACTCGATGAACTGGACAAGGTCGGCGCGGATTTTCGGGGGGATCCCGCCTCGGCCCTGCTCGAAGTTCTGGACCCCGCCCAGAACAACACCTTCAACGATTTCTATCTCGACCTGCCCTTCGACCTGTCGCGGGTGCTCTTCATCACCACAGCCAACTGGCTGGAACCCATCCATCCGGCCCTGCGCGACCGGCTTGAGGTCATTGAGCTGCCCAGCTACACCGAAACAGAAAAGCTCCAGATCGCCCGCCGCTATCTGGTGCCGCGCCAACTCGCCGAACACGGCCTGCGCAAAAGCGAAGTCCAAATCCCCGACGCCACCCTGCGGCGCGTGATCCAGGATTACACCCGCGAAGCCGGCGTGCGTCAACTTGAGCGTGAAATCGCGTCCCTGACCCGCAAAGCCACCCGGAAAATTGTCAGCAACAGCCATGGGGGCGGTCTACTCTCACTCAAACCAGAACTGCTCACGGACTATCTGGGCGCACCCCGGTTTGTTTCCGAAACCGCGGAGGTGATCAATGAAATCGGCATCGCCACGGGCATGGCTTGGACCCCGGTGGGTGGCGAGATCCTTTTCATTGAGGCGACGCGCATGCCCGGCAAAGGAGGACTTTTGCTCACCGGCTCCTTGGGCGACGTGATGAAGGAAAGCGCCCAGACCGCGTTGAGCTATTTGCGCAGCCAGTCGAAATCCATGGGGCTGGATCTGGGCGATTACGCGAAATTCGACATCCACATTCATGTCCCGGCCGGTGCGACACCCAAGGATGGCCCGAGCGCGGGGGTGCCGCTGCTGGTCGCTCTGGCCTCATTGCTCACACGCCGCCGGGTCCGCGCCGAAGTTGCCATGACCGGCGAGATCAGCCTCAGAGGCCGGGTGCTGCGCGTCGGCGGCATCAAGGAAAAAGTCCTTGCCGCGGCCCGTTTCGGCATCAAGCAAATCATCCTGCCGGAGCAGAATCGAAGCGACTGGAGCGAGGTTCCAGAGGAAGTCAGCAAAAAGCTGCGGGTGCATTTTGTCCGCCATATTTCCGAACTCCTGCCTCTAACCCTCCACCCTGAATGAATCGAAACCCCATCCCGGCAGCTATTCTGGCGGTCGTATGGCTGGTGCTGGGCGCAGCCGAACCCGCACCTCAACCCAAAACACTCACTCCTTCTGAAGCGGCGCAACAGGGCCTCGCCCTGGTTACGGAAATCCTGGCTCAACGCCCCTCGGCAAACATCACCAACAAAGGCATCCTGAAAACACGGGACGCACACGGCAAACGAACCCAAATCCCCATCCAATTCGAATTGCTCGTCACCCCGACCAATTGGCAAAACCTCTACCACGCCTCCTGGACGCCTGCAACAAATGCAGCCGCTGTGACTCAGCATCTCACCATCCAGCACGACGGCCGCTCGTCCGATAAATATGAGTTAAGACAGATCACCCTTGATCCGGCCTCCAATCTTCTCTCGTCCTCTTCCAACACCACTCTCACCGGATCTCAAATCATGACCCCATTTGCCGGTTCGGATTTCTGGGTGGCCGATCTTGGACTGGCCTTCCTGCGCTGGCCCGACCAGCGCATTGTGCGCACGGAACTGCGCCGCAGCCGAAGCTGCCGCGTGCTGGAAAGCTTCAACCCCCAACCCGTCCCGGGCACCTACTCCCGCGTCCTTTCTTGGCTCGATGTGGAAACCGACGCCGTCATTCAGGCCGAGGCCTACGATCTGGAGGGCAAACTGCTCAAGGAATTCGACCCAAAAAAAGTCAAAAAAATCAACGGCCAATGGCAGCTCGAAGAGATGGAGATCAGCAACGTTCAAACCGGTTCCCGGACCCGGATTGAGTTTGAACTCGACCAGAAATAACCAGCAAAGGCGGGCCTTGCAAACAACCAAACATAACGCACCGCACTCTCCTGCCACCCCGTTAAAAAAACCCTCTTCCTCCGCACAAATCTCAAACCAAACCATTTTATTATAAACGACTTGAGAAAGCTCATGCGGTTCAAACCGAACTTCAAAAAATTAAACCGCTGGGCAATCTATCGTCCCCCTCGAAGCGGGGGGGGGGCAGGGAAAAGTCCTGAGGTTCGCCCTGCCTGGAACAGGGTTTTAGGATGGATCCCCGCCAAATCACCCGAGATCCAGAGAATTCCAGCCTCAACCCTATGACGTGGAAATCAACCGGCTCTCACCAAGTCCTCATCAGGGAGGCTGAATTCCAGGCAGCTTGCCTCACAAAACGACTGTGTGAAACGGCCTGCCGCTCAGATGATCCAGACTTCCACCCCATCGCTCGCTCCACCCCCGCTGCTCAAGAAATATTTCAGCGGCCCTGAGCCGCCGCAGCATCGCGATACTTGTAGAACCTCGCGATAATGCTGAAAAGGATCGCCACGACAAAGGTGAGGCCGGCATACATCAGAAAACGAACGGCACTCACCGACGCGGCATGATCAGTAGCGCTGGAAAACACCTTGGTCACCGCCATGACCAGCAAGTTCCCGAATGCCACGGTCAACAGCCAGAAACTCATGATGGTGCTCTTCAACTCCGGGGCCGCCTCGCGAAAGGCAAACTCCAGACCGGTGGTCGACACCAACACCTCCGCCGTGGTCAGGATGAGATAGGGCACGCTTTGCCACAAGATGCTCAAATGAGCGCCGGCATCAATCCGCGCTTCCAGGGCGGCCACCACCAGGTAGGACGCCGACGCCAGAAACATTCCGCAGGACATGCGCCGCAGTGGCGAGACCAGACGCCCCAGACGCGGATAAACCCCAAGAGTCAGCAGCGGCACCAGGAGCATCACCAGAGCGGGATTAACCGACTGCATCTGTTCAGCCCCGATTTTCAAACCGAGCAGTTCGATGGAAACCATTTTCTGCCCCTGCAGCACCCAAGTCGAATTGGTCTGATCAAACAGCGACCAAAACACAGGCACGAGGGCAAAAACAAACAATATCGGAGGCACGGATCGGGCCGCATCCACCTCCCGGGCGCTGAAGCGTGTGCGGGCGGCGTCCCAGAATTTCAGGCCGGCCACACGCTCGGCCAGCAACCCGCCCAAAAGCACTTTGAAAAAACCCGCCTGTTTGGTCTCACGCCCCGGCGGCACCCTTACATAATGCTTGGTTCCCAACCAAAACACCGCCGTGGCAATTGCCATGAGAATGCCCGGCACACCAAACGCCAGACTGAATCCGTAGCGGTCCTTGACCCACGGAATCAGCAGAAACGAGAAAAAAGAACCGAAATTGATCGACCAATAAAAAGCCCCATAGGCCTTTTGCAAGAGATGCGATTGCTCCGGCTTGAACTGGTCGCCCATAAACGCCGAGACGCAGGGCTTGATTCCACCCGAGCCGAAAGCGATCAAGGCCAGACCGATACCCAAGCAAAGCATCTTGCCGTGAACCCCGGCGGCCAAATCGCTGCAGGCCAGCACCCCGTGGCCGGCGCAGTAAAAAAGCGACACCCAAAGAATCGTGTGGTAGCGCCCAATAAGCTTGTCCGAAAGCCATGCGCCCAACAGCGGCATGAAGTAATTGGCGAACACAAACAAATGAATAATCTCGGTGGCGGCATCGGCATCGCGGCCCAGACCGCCGCGCACCACGGCCCCGGTGATATATCCGGCCAGAATGCTGCGCATGCCATAATAACTAAAGCGCTCGCAGGCCTCGTTGCCGACAATGTATTTAATCTGCGGCGGCCAGCGGCGCGTGGCGCTGGCGGCGGGAGCGGCGGAGGTGGTAAGCATGGCGAATCAGGAATCAAAAGACGGTTGACCGGAGGCGGACAGAGCCGGTGTTACCGAAGCGACGAGGCCGCAACGATATGCCGGGGGCGGTTGTTTCCCAAAGAAACATGGGTCAAGACTGCTTGCCGCAGGGCAAATTGTCGAATCATTCCTGCCACGATTCCTGCCGCAACCGCCTCCCCTCCGCCACCCCGATCCAAATAAAAAATCTTTCGGATTGACCCTTCCCTCCAAGTATGTCGAGATAGTCGATCACTTGCGGTAAAACATTGGTCAATCAGATGCCAAAGACTCCCAGCAAACGCGGAAAGGGCGCGCGCCCGACCGGCTCGACGAAATACGACGCGCAACAGAACGTCCTCTCGCAAACCTACGGGGCCTTTGCCGACCTGCGACGGGAACTCTCCGACACCCAATCCGCGGTCATGGGCCGCGACGAGATTCTAAAAGCCTTTGCCCACTGCCCCGATTCGCAGCGGGCCTGGCTGCTGCTGGAGGATTATTTTGAAAGGCTTTCCCTCTCCCGGAAAGATTTTCCCGGGACAGACTGGTGGCCCCGCATGCTGGCCACTCTGGGCGAACCGCGACTCGAAGAGCTGGCGTTCTTGTTCCTGCGCGCCCATCGCTCGCCTCCCACCGAACTGGCCGCACACGCCAACCTGCGCCGCTTCGCCGAAGTCGAGCAAGCCGAGCGGGAACAACTCCTGGTCCGCGAGCTGGAAAACTGGCTCTTCCCACCCAAACCTGTTCACTTTGAAGTCCCTCGGGCCACCCTTCACGTCCTCTGCCGCCCCCAACCCGACACCGAGCAACCCTCCCGCCTGCGCTTGGGCGTGCAGTTCCATCTGATCCGCCCCCGCACCGGCGACAAAATCCGCACGCTGACCGACCTGCTAGACCTCCACGCTCGCGCGGCCCATGAAGAGGAACTCTTCTCCCCGGGCGACTGGGAATTCATTGAATGGCTCAGCGAGACTCACCACCATCGCCGGGACGGCGATGAGACTTTGCTGCTCTCGGAGGCAGAGCTGCTTTTGTGGCTGACCCGCTGGGGCCAAACCACCCGATTGGAGTGCGCCGACGGACAACGCCCTCTGCAATTCCATGGACTGCTCGCCGAGTTAACACCCCATCTGGAGCAGATCGGCGGGGAGATGGCTTTCACGCACCGGCTGACTCTGCCCGACGGCAATAGTCATGCGCTGGGTGAAGTCCAGTTCTTCACAAGCCAGCCGCCTCTGGCTCTGGCCAACGGCGTCTTTCACCTGCTCCGGCACGCCCCGCCACCGGCGGTGCTGGAACAATGGCGCGACCGGCAGGCCGTGCCCGTGAGCAAACTCAGCCATCGCCTGCTTATGCACCTGCGCCGCTCCCAGGCCAGCCATGGTCACGATTGGGAGCAACTGTGCATTACACACCCCGCCTCCCCGCAGTTTGTCTTTGAACTCCTCGACGAGACGGTGCGCGTGCGACTGCTCGGCCGCAGCCAGCGCGACCAGACCCTTTGGTTTTGGACCGGTCGGGAGTGGCAGCGCCACGAACCCTTCCGCCACCCCACCGAGAAACCGGAAGTCTTGGATGACCCCCGTCTTGAGCCCGCCACCCAATGGCTGCGCCAAATCGACTGGTTCACTCCAGAACCCGGCCTGTGGGTCGGCGATGCCAACGAGGCTTTTCTGGGTGCTCTGGCCCGGGCCTGGCTCAACCGCCCGCCGGAAACAGAGTTCCTAGGCAACCCCGCCTTCCAACGCCTCTTCTTGGCCCCGCGCCAGCTCCGCCCACGCCTCGTCGTCAAAGGCAGCGGCATCGATTGGCTTTCAGTTTCCGCCGAATGGGAGCAGGAAGGACTCAAGCTCACCGCGGCGGACTTGCAGCGTCTGGCCGCTTCCACCAGCCGCTTCGTCAAACTCCCCGATTCCGGCTGGGTCGAACTGGATACCGCCGCGGTTCAAACAGCCCACGAGGCAATGGCCGATCTGGGGGTGGAAGGACTGGTGCCTGTTGCCCAGAAGATCAGCCTGGCCCAGGCCGCACATCTGGGCGAAGAGGATTTGGAGCGCTTCATCGATTCCCCCCAAGCCCAAGCCCTGCGCGAACGACTCAAAGATTTCAAAGGCATCGCACCCACTTCGTTTCCTGCCACTGTTCAGGCCGAAATCCGCCCCTACCAAAAGGAGGGTTTTGATTTCCTATGCCACCTTACGCAGATCCGTCTGGGGGGTATTCTGGCCGATGACATGGGTTTGGGTAAGACCCTCCAAACCCTCTCCTGGCTGGCCTGGTTACAGGCGCAGAACAAAAAAGACGCCAAGCCCGCTCTGGTCATCTGCCCGGCCTCGGTCCTGCACAACTGGCGGCGCGAAAGCGAACGCTTCACCCCCCATCTCAAAGTGCTCGTCCTGGAAAGCGGCGCAGCCCGGCATAACCTCCGCAAACAAATCCCCCAGCACGACCTCATCGTCACCAACTACGCCCTGCTCCGGCGCGATCTGGAGGAACTCCAGAAATTCGCCTTCCGCGCCATCATCCTCGATGAGGCCCAGTTCATTAAAAACCCCGGCGCCCAAGTCACCCAGTCCGTCAAACAGCTGAAGTCCGACCACCGGCTTGCCCTCACCGGCACACCCCTGGAAAACCGGCTCCTCGACCTGTGGAGCATCGTGGACTTTGTCCAGCCCACCTACCTGGGCACCCAGGAGCAATTTCTGGAAACCTACGAACCCAAAGGCGCCGATGACATGGAATCGGCCCAGCGCATTGGCCGCCGGCGGCTCTCGGCCAAGCTGCGCCCCCTGCTCCTGCGCCGTCTCAAAAAACACGTCGCCAAGGACCTCCCCGATCGCATCGAACAACGCCGCGACTGCCAACTGGGCGAGGACCAACGCAAACTGTACCTCGCCGAACTGCGCCGCAGCCGCGATCAGGTCATGACCACCATCGCCGAAAAGGGCATCAACAAGAGCCAGATGCACGTTCTGGCAGCCTTGACCCGCCTGCGCCAGATCTGCTGCCACCCCCGCCTGGTGGGCAACGACTCCGCCTCAGGCAAAACCGACACCCTCTTCGAACTCCTCGACACCCTCATCGCCGATGGCCAAAAGGTTCTGGTCTTCAGCCAGTTTGTGCAAATGCTCGAACTGCTGGAACGGGAGTGCCGCACCCGCCAGATCAATACGCACATCCTGACCGGTCAGACCAAGGACCGGCAGCAGGTGGTCAACTCGTTCCAGAACGACCCGGGACCGGGCGTGTTCCTGCTGAGCCTGCGCGCCGCCGGCACAGGCCTCAACCTCACCACCGCCAGCTACGTGGTCCTTTACGATCCCTGGTGGAATCCCGCCGTCGAAGCACAAGCCATCGACCGCTCCCACCGCATTGGGCAGACCCAAACCGTTAACGCCTACCGGCTGATATCCCCGGGCACGGTGGAAGAGAAAATCTGGGAGCTCCAGCAGAACAAGGCCAAAACCATCGCCGATGTCCTCGGCGAAGAAGGCTTTGCCCGCAGCCTCTCCAAAACCGACTTGGAATATCTCTTTTCCGAAGCCTGAATTAACAAGCCGTCTTGCACCTCCTAGACCGGCGGCTGGGCCCCCAAAAGCCCACCGCGGTTCAAGGCCGGGCACAAACGCCAAGGCGGATTTTTTAAAAAACGGCACGGCACCCCCTTCGCCATCCCCGTGCGTTTGACGAACTGGTCAAGGAAGAGACTTGCCAAAGGATTGTGGGTTCCCAGACTGGTTGATATCACAACGCTGCAAAGAACTCACCAACGATGAATCCCATTACTCCCAACGACGGCCGCTTGTTCAACCGCCGTGACTTTATCGCCGCCACCGCCTCGGCTGGCACCGGCCTGCTGCTCGTTCCCACCGCTCCCGCCCAAACCCCAAGCCCGGTTACCCCCAATCGGCGCCACCGCTATGCCTTGGTGGGCACCGGCTCCCGCTCGGGCATGTACCGCCAAGCTCTGCTCCAGACCCATGCCGCACACCACGAACTGGTTGGACTTTG
Organism: uncultured Verrucomicrobiota bacterium; assembly: GCA_903873415.1. GTDB lineage: Bacteria > Verrucomicrobiota > Verrucomicrobiia > Limisphaerales > CAIQOK01 > CAIQOK01. The sequence goes on from CAIQOK010000108.1 coordinate 24,466, forward strand.
CGATGTGAATGCGGGACGGCTTCAACTCGCGCAAGCACAAGCGGACGCATTGGGCGTGACCGGTTTACCCGCTTATCAGGCCAAAGATTTCGACCGGATGATCCGCGAGACTCAACCCGACACCGTCATCGTCACCACCAAGGACGCCACACATCATCAATACATCATCCGGGCAATGGAATTGGGATGCGATGTGATCACCGAGAAGCCCATGACCACGGATGAGCATAAGTGCCGCGAGGTTCTGGATGCCCAGCGCCGCACCGGGCGCCGTTGTCGCGTCACCTTCAACTACCGCTACTCCCCCCATCGCACCCAAGTCAAAGACCTGCTCATGAGCGGAATCATCGGCGATATCTTGTCGGTGGATTTCCACTGGATGCTGGACACTCATCACGGGGCGGACTATTTCCGGCGATGGCACAGCCAAAAAGCCAATTCCGGAGGTTTGATGGTTCATAAGGCAACGCACCATTTCGATCTGGTCAACTGGTGGCTCTCGGCCGTGCCGGTGTCGGTTATGGCCACCGGCAAGCGCGAGTTTTACACCCCAAAAATGGCCCACCGACTCGGACTAGAGGGAGCGCATGAGCGCTGCCATACCTGCCCCGAAGCAGCCAAATGCAGCTTCTTCCTCAATCTGGCCGCCGACAAAAGCTTGAAGGAACTCTACCTGGATCAGGAAAGCCACGACGGCTATTTCCGGGACCGCTGCGTGTTCCGTCCGGACATCGATATCGAAGACACCATGAATGTCCAGGTCCGCTACAATACCGGGGTGACCATGGCCTATTCGCTCAATGCCTTCAATGCCTGGGAAGGTTATATGATCACCTTCAATGGGACGAAAGGGCGGCTTGAGCATAAGGAGGAAGAACACGTGTATCTTTCCAAAGACCGGTCCGCCCCCACGTCGGTTAAGGCCGATGGAACCTACATCCGGATCTATCCCCTCCGGGCGCCAGCTTATCAGGTGGACATTTGGAAGGGGCATGGCGCCCATGGCGGGGGCGATCAGGTCATGCTGGACGATCTGTTCCTGCCCGTGAAACCGGTGGATAAGTATCAGAGGGCGGCGGACCAGCGCGGTGGCGCCTATTCCATCCTCACTGGCATTGCAGCCAATCACTCCTTCCTGAGCGGAAGTGCCGTGAATATCGCCGATCTGGTTGCAAACATTCCCCTGCCGGATTACCCGCAAATGCCTTCCCACGACATCCCTGTCCCGATGCCCCCGCGGGCATAACAGCTCGTTAAGCCGGAGGGCATTTCGCACTCCATTGCGCCGCCCATTGGGGCGGAATGATGCCGCGGGCGACGGCGCTATGCCGGCATTAATTCCGCATATCATCCGCCAGATTTGCGGCTGTGATTGAGCCCGGGCAACGATGTTTCCAGCCGACTCGCGATGAATTCGCAAGACCCCGGTCACTCCGAGGAACGCTCCCCATAAGTCCACGCTTTGGAACTAAGCAACTTGCCTTCGGCCATTATGCTGCGGGGCTTGAAGGTCCCGCCGTTTCTGAGTTCGTGACCTCAAAGCCGGGAATCAATACGCTACAAGGCTGAGGGGGCGGGCATGGTGGAGGGAGCCCGTAGGGCGACCGGAACCATGCCCGCCCCCGGCGGCTCAAAAGAGGAAAACAAACATGAGCAGTAGCAATCCAACCGCCGTCCCGACTCCCGAAACGAAACGCCGCTATCTGAGCGCCGAGAAGAAGTTCCAGATTTATTTGGAAGCGCAAGACGGCAGCAAGCCCGTGGGCGAAC
>CAIQOK010000109.1 GCA_903873415.1 uncultured Verrucomicrobiota bacterium
CGCTGCCGCGAATGAAAGCCCAAAAACCGGACAGTGAAATCAAGCGTGTTTTGCTATTATTTCGGTTTTATACTCGCCTAAAACGCCCGCCTCTCTTTTTCAGACAGGCTCTAAGGCCCGGTTGCGGCCTGCACTTCGTAAAGAGACAGCATGAATCCAAATTCCACAGCTTCGGCGACGGCCACGGTGCGGGAGGCGACATCACAGGAAATCCGCGAATGGGATGGGATTGTGGGGCGGTTTGAGCGGAGGCGTGTATACCATAAGCTTTCGTGGATGCGCTCGATAGAATCTGTGACGGGTGCCAGGGCGGTGTTTCTTGTTTACGAAAAAGACGGGGGGATAGTTGCGTGTCTGCCGGGGTTTATGCGTCGGATCGGGTTTGTAAAACTGTTCGGGTCGCCTTTTGAAGGTTGCCAGACTGAGAGTATGGGGCCGCTGTTTGATGCAAGCCGGGTGGATTTGGCGGAGTTCCTTCCGGCATTTGTGGATCACCTCGAACGGCGCATGGGTGTGGCCCACATTGAATTTGCGAGCAACAGTCTTGATCAAGGCCCGATGGAAGGGCTCGGCTTTGAAGGACAGCAGGTTCCGACCTACCGGGTGGAGCTGACTCCGTGCGATGAGGCCCGGACGTGGGATCGTCTGGAGGGGAAGGTGCGGACGGGCTGCAGGAAGGCGGTGAAAGCCGGGTTGAGCGTGCGGATGGAAAAGCAGGAGGGTTTTGCGGGCGAGTGCTATGAGCATATCAAGGAAGTGTTTACGCGCCGCGGCAAGGCGGTCCCGTTCGGGGCCGGGCGGGTTCGTGTCCTGCTGCGCGCCCTGCAGGAGTCCGATCAGGTGATTGCCATGTCGGTGCGATTGCCGGAGAGCGACGCGCCGATTGCCACCGGGATTTTTCTGGTCGACGGCCGCGAGCTTATTTTGTGGTCATGGACCCATTGCAAGAAATATGGGTCGTTGCGGCCCACCGAGCTGTTGACGTGGACGGCGATGCAGGAGGGGATGAAGCGGGGGTGCACCACGCTGGACATGGCTGGGGGTGGGGAGGCGAAAGTGAAGTTCGGGGCGAGTTTGGACGGCCGGGGGTTTCGGTGGTTGCGGACCCGGTATGGCTGGCTGGGGGTTGCGCGCTCGCTGGCCAAGCGCACCTATCGATTTCAACAGCGTCTCCGTGGCCGAATTGGACTGCAGAGAACAGAGGCTGTGGGGCGGAAGGCGGAGGTTGGGGGGGTATGATTGGGCGGATGTATTTAAAGCAGGTGTTGAAGGTTGCGGCGGGGGCGGTGGCGGTGGCCTCGTTGCCGCTGGCCCGGAGACCGCCCCGGACTGGCTGCATTCTGATGTATCACCGGGTGGCTGACTTGGAAGTGTTTGATGCGCGGTTGGATGCGTGGAATGTGAGTCCGGCGCGGTTTGAGACGCATCTGGAGTGGGTTTCTCGTCATGCCCGCTGCGTTGCGCTCCAGGATCTGACCCGGACGGTTTCGGAGGGGGTGCAGGCGCGTCCGGTTGTGGCGCTGACGTTTGATGACGGGTTCGGCAATTTTCACCGCTGCGTGCTGCCGCTCCTCAAGCGTTACCGTTTGAATGCGAGCTTGTTTGTGGTGACGGGGCAGGTGGGGTTGGCGGGGCCCTATTCCTTCGACCGGTGGGCGCTCAGGAATGCGCCCCGAACTCCTTCCGATGCCTGGCGCCCCATCACCTGGCCGCAACTGGAGGAGTGCGTGAGCTCGAGGCTGGTGAGTGTGGGATCGCATTCGCACCGGCATCTCAACGCCCTTGAGGCGGGGAACGATGAGTTGGCGGAAGAGGCCGGGTTGTCGCGGGACATGTTGGTCCGGCATTTGGGAAAGGATAGCGCCCTTCACTATGCTTATCCCTATGGCTCCACGCGGCTTGGACAGGTGCGGCAGGCTTATCAGCGGGCCGTGCGCCGGGCCGGATACGATCTGGGAGTGACCACGGATCCGGGGTTGGCGGGGGAGGAGAGTCCGCGCTATGGCATGCCGCGGGTGGAGGTGTCGGCCTGCGACGGGCCGGCAATGCTGCGGGCCAAAGTGGAGGGCAATCTGTGGCCGCAGCGGCTTGGCCAGGGGCTCAGAAGTGGGCGAAGGGAAGGATGAAAGCTCAAGGGTGAAAAGGGATGGGGCAAAGCGCCACGGGGCAAGCAATGAAAGGCCGAAGGGAAGGAGTGATCCGCTTTTACAAATGAATCCAGAACCCGATTCGAATGGGTGTTCGGCGGCGCCGCTGGTGTCGGTGGTGGTGCCTTGTCGCAATGAAGTCAAAGCGATCGCGCACTGTGTGGAGGGGCGTTGCGCGCTGCATCCTCCTGCGGGTGGTTATGAAATTGTGGTGGCCGATGGAATGTCGAGCGACGGCACG
>CAIQOK010000110.1 GCA_903873415.1 uncultured Verrucomicrobiota bacterium
CCTAGGATTGGAACCGTGAGCACTGCCGAGGTGAAAAACCTCACACCGCAAGCCTGGGTCAGGTAGCGGGCCAAGACATCCGAACCTTCTTGATCAGGAAATCTGCGCACCCTGAGGCATGGATCCGCCGGTCGGATACGTTGTCCGCGATGGGATGGGGGAAAAAAAACGCCGCAGCCAGTCGGCCGCGGCGTTCAAACTTCCAGATTCTTCCTGGTTCTTACGCGCCCATGCCGTCTTCAAACGACCCGGCGGCCAAGGGGAAACAGAGGTGATCGCGGGTATACTCAATGCCGTTGGCGCTGGTCATATCCAGATCGCGATAGGCGCTCTCGGCTTCCACCACTAGCGGCGCGCTCTTGGCCCCGGTGATCTGGCAATAGCGCTGGGGATAGCCCGCATGGATCAGCAATTCGACGTAGCGCATGAGATTCAGATCGCCGGTGGGGATGTCGACAAATTGCATGGCGCGCTTTTGCCAGTCCGCCTCCATGCGGCGCAGGGGCAGACCGGGGCGGATGGTGAAGTTCTTGACGTGGCAGGCCAGAATGCGCGGCGCCACTTTTTGGAACCGGGTTTCCCAGGATTCGCCCTCCCAGCAGTGGGAAGGATCGGCGTTGACCGCCAGGCAGGAGTCGCCTTCGCAGGCGTCGAGCAGCATTTGAAAGTCGTCGGCGCACATGGCGGCGGTGCCCGGATGGATTTCGTGGGCGAGGAAAATGCCCAGGGATTTGGCGTGCTGTCGGAGCTTGGCGGTTTTCTTCACGAACCGTTCCTTGCCTTCGGCGACCAGGTCGAAGTCGCCGCCCTTCCAGAAGCCCCAGGGATAGCCGGTGGCCAGCTCCCAGCCGAAAGCCACGCCCCAAAACATCGGGACGATCTTCACGCCCAACTCGGCGCAGAGGTCCAGAAGGCGCAGGCAGTAGTCCTCAGCCCATTTTTCGATGGCGGCGGGGGATTGCTTGGCGATCTCGGGCGGGACGAACGGACGCACGGTGGGGCTGCCGGTCCAGGCCGTGGTGTGGACCCAGAACGGGCAATGGGCCGAGACTCCGTCCAGGCTGAGTTTGGCTTTGGTGAAAGCGGATTTGATCTCTTTGGCGGTTTTGAAGCCCTTGGCCGACTGGAGCATGTAGTTGGACGGCTGAGCGCCGGCGGCGCCGGAACTTTTGGCGTAGGCCAGAAACTGCTCAAGGGTTTTCGAGCCGTGCTGCGCACCTTCAATGCTGGGATGGAAAAGAGTTTTTGCCATGTTGAATTGGAATTAAGCGGTTAGGGTTGTGCTGTTTTTATCGGGTCAGAACTAACGCGGTGCGGCAGCAAAATCAACTGAAAATTTCGCATCAGCGGCCGTCGGGCAATCCGAGTGCCGCAACGGCCTCGAGCGTCTGCCCGGGCGTTTCGTGCAAGATCACCTGCCATCCCCGCGCCGCGCCGGCGGCAATGTTCTCCGGCCGGTCATCCAGGTAGAGAAGATCGGCCCCGCGCCGCCCGGACAGCTCCTCCAAGGCCTCGTAGATGCGGTGGTGCGGTTTCATGGATCGCACCTCATAGGACAAAATATAGCCGTCGAAGCCGGCGAAGAAGGGGAAGTGCCGCCGGATGTGGTTGATGGCCAGATCGTTGGTGTTGGAAAAAACATAGGTCGGCACTCCGGCCCGGCGCAGGGCCGCCTGCAGGGAAATCATGGCGGGGATTTCAGTGAAAATATCGGCGAAAAACCCGGCGAATTCCGCGCGGCTCCCGGCAAAGGACGTGACGGAACAAACCTCGGCGTAAAATTCCGCCTGATTGATCAAGCCCGTCTCGTAGCGGACCAGCAGGTCGGATTGGCTGAGATGTTGTTGGATTTGGCCGAACGGCATTCGGCCTCCCGCTCCGATGCGGCGGGCGGCGATGCTGTAGTCGAAATCGACCAGCACCTTGCCCAGATCGAAGACGACGGCGGTGGGACGATGGGTGGGAGTGTTCATGGCATTTCTCTGCGGCCTTCCAGTGCCCGGCTCAGGGTGAGTTCGTCGGCAAATTCCAAGCCCGTGCCCGCCGGCAGGCCGTGGGCGATCCTTGAGATTTTCAGGCCGGGCCGGCTCAGCCGCTTGGCCAGATAAAACCCCGTCGCATCGCCCTCCACATCCGTGCCTAGGGCGATGACCAGTTCGCTGATCGGTTCGCGGCTGAGCCGATCCTCCAAAGCGTCGATGCGCAGGTCTTCGGGTTCCACGCCGTCGAGCGGTGAGATTTTGCCGCCCAGCACGTGGTATTTGCCGTGGTAGGTGCCGGATTTCTCCAGGCTCAGGATGTCCACGGCCCTCTCGACCACGCAGACCAAGGCCGGATCGCGGCGGGGTTCCATACAGATGGGGCAGGGGGAGTGTTCGGTCAGCGCCCCGCAGACCGTGCAGAAGCTGATCCGTTCCCGGGCGCGGAGCATGGCCTGGGTCAGTTGGTGGACTGTTCCCGGTTCGGTTTGAACCAGATGCAGGGCCAGGCGCTCGGCCGAGCGCGGGCCGATGCCGGGCAGTTGGCTCAGGGCTGCAGTCAGGGCTGTGACGGGTTCGGGGAGAACAGACATTGAAATCCGCGGTGAAGGGTCGATGGCAAATGCCGGCTGAGGATGAATAGCGGCGGCGCTTCTCAGCTGAAACCGGGCAGGTTCATGCCGGCGGTGACCTTGCCCATTTCGGAGTTTGCAATCTCCTTGGCCTGACCCAGGGCCTGATTGGCGGCGGTGATGATCATGTCTTCGACCAGTGATGCGTCGGCGGGATTGAGGGCTTGGGGGTCGATCTTGACCGAGGCGAGTGAGCCATCGCATTTGGCGATCACCCGCACGGCGCCGCCGCCGCTGGTGGCTTCCACGGTCCGGGCGGCCAAGGCGGCCTGGACTTGCTCCATCTGTTGCTGCATGCGGGCAGCTTGTTTCATTAGTTTACCTATACTAGACATAATGGGAACGGTTGTGGTTGGGGTTGAGGCTCATGCGCGGACTTCCACGATCTGGCCCTTGAAAATTTCCAAGGCTTTCTGGATCAGCGGATCGTTTTTGAAATCGTCTTTGTTGAAGGACGTCGTCGTGAGTTTGTCCTTTGCGGGTGCGGCCGCCGGAGCGGGCTGGGGTGCTTTGGCCGGTGCGGCCGAGCTGGGGGCTGTTGCCGGCGCGGGGGGCGTGGGCGGCAGGCCGGCCTTGCGCCGGAGTGCCGGGGCTTCGGCTTTAATGAATTTAAATTGGGCATGGCCGTGGCCTAATTCCGCCAGTTTGGCCTGAAGCAGTCCGTGGTTCTTGGAGTTGTCCACCAAGGCGATATGTTCGGCGAATTCCGGATCGAACCCGATGGTGAAGAGGTTTTTTGCCAGCGACACCGGATGGGCCTCGAGCAGGTAGCTGCGGGCAAATGGGCTGGCTCGGCCCACCGCATCGACCAGTCTGGCCCAAATGGTCTCCAGATCGTTCTCCCCTGAACCGCTCACCGCGCCGCCGTCTGCCGGTGCGGCCGGGGGCGGCGTGGGATCGGCGGCGGCTTGATTTACGGGTGTCGGGGTGGGTGCGCAGGGTGTTGCCGCCGCAGATGCCGATGGTGCCGGAGCGGCATGCGGGCGGCCCGATGCCGAGAAGGGCGCCGAGGCGGGTGCGGGTGTTGCGGAGGTTGTGGCTTGGCCCCGCAGTTCCTGCAGCCGGGTCAACACCGCGTCCAAGCTCACGGCGTTGCGGGCCTCGATGGCCTTGAGCAAGGCCACCTCAATGAGAATTTTTTTGGAGACCGCATCGCGCAACCGGCCCTCCGCTCCGCTGAACACCTCCAGAATCCGGGTCAGCGCGGAGGCGTCAGCCAGAGGGGATTGATCGCGCAGCGCCGCGGCCTCGGCATCCGAAATCTCAAGCAGCTTCAGGTCGCCGTGCGACACCTGGAAAACGAGCAGGTTGCGGAAATGATTCAGCAGATCCGAGAGCAGCCGCCCCAGATCCTTGCCGTTGCGGGCCAGGTCGTTGAGCTGCCGCAGCGCCGTTTCAATCCCGCCCTCCAGCACCGAGCGGCCCAGATCCAGGAGCTGGCCTTGCGCGGTGAGGCCGAACATGGAGAGCACATCGGACTCCTCGATCTTGTTTCCGCAGAAGCTGATCAACTGGTCCAGCGTGGATTCGGCGTCGCGCATCCCCCCGTCCGCTCCGCGGGCGATGGCCTGAAGGGCCTGAGGGGAGATCTGGACCTGCTCGGCTGCGGCGATGCTGCGCAACTGTTCCACGATGAGCGGGGCGGGGATCCGGCGCAGATCGAAGCGCTGGCAGCGGGAAAGAATGGTCGGCAGCACCTTTTCGGGATCGGTGGTGGCGAACATGAACTTCACGTGTGCCGGCGGTTCCTCCAAGGTCTTGAGCAGCGCATTAAAGGCGGCCACCGAGAGCATGTGAACCTCGTCGATGATGTAGATCTTGAATTTGGAGGAGGCGGGGGCGTATTTGCAGGTCTCCCGCAGTTCGCGGACCTGCTCCACGCCGTTGTTGCTCGCGCCGTCGATCTCCAGCACATCCATCGAGCGCCCTTCGGCAATCTCGCGGCATCTGGCATCGGTGTCGTCGAATTCCGCCTTGGGGCCGCCGGTGCAGTTGAGGGCCTTGGCGAAAATGCGGGCGACGGTGGTCTTGCCGGTGCCGCGCGGGCCGCAGAACAGGTAGGCGTGGGCGATGCGGTTTTGGGCAATGGCCTGGCCGAGCGTCTGGGTGACGTGTTCCTGACCGACCACATCGCTGAAGCGTTGGGGGCGGTATTTGCGGGCTATGACTTGATAACTCATTTGCGATCGGGCCAGGGAGCGCCGAGCGGGCCGGCCGCCGGTTCGGCGGGGGGAAGGCATACCGCGCAGCGCGAACGCTAAAATTCAAATGCCAGGGTGACCACGGCAGACGCAGAGCAAACTACCGTTGCTGCCTTCCGGCCCTGGCGGGGTTCGTAAGTCCGCGTTCCATGGGCCCTGGCGGCAGCAATGTGGGGCAGGCACGGGCCGGCTTCAAGGAGAATCCCCGCCTTTTCCATCGGACATCCCCGGCATCTCCGTTCCCGGATGAAACCGGATTGCCCGGCCGCTTCGGCCGCCGGAAGCCGCCAAGGATGCAAATCATTGGAGCCAAAATGTTTAGTTCCGTAAACCGGACCGTCCAACTCCAGCCGAGGATGCGGGGGCCGCAGGGACTTGCGATTCAAAATAGCATCCGCCGCGGGGAGCTGGAGCAGTGGACGTGCGGGAGAAGTGCGCGGTCGATGACCGTCCCGCTTCATCCCTCATTAAAACGGGTTCAGGGCCTCTTCTCTTGGCTGTGAACGCCCCAACATCTTGGCCCACGGCTCCATGTCACCGGAGACTGGGGGCGACCCGGCTGACCGGGCGGCGGAGTTTTGCTGGAGTTTTGCCTTTCACCCGCGGCGCTTGATGCCTAGATTCGCCGCATGCGTCTTGAGTTGTTAAAAAATGTCACCCGCATCGTTGTCAAGCTGGGTACCGGCGTTCTGACCGACAGCTGCAAGCAGCCCGACTTGGGGCAGATGAAACAGCTGGTGGACCAGATTGCGGCGCAGCGCAAGGAGGGGCGCGAGGTCGTGCTGGTGACCTCGGGAGCGGTTGGGGCGGGAATGGGGGCGCTGGGGTTTGAAAAGCGCCCCGCAGAGCTTGCGGAGATGCAGGCCTGCGCCGCCGTGGGCCAGTCCCGGTTGATGGCCACCTACGAGAAACTTTTCGCCCGGCACAAGCTCAATGTCGCCCAAGTCCTCCTCACGCACGACGACCTCGAACACCATGACCGGCATCTCAACGCCCGCAACACGCTCGTCACGCTCCTCTCCCACGGGGTGATCCCCATTATCAATGAGAACGACGCCGTCTCGTCGACGGAATTGAAGTTTGGGGACAACGATAAGCTCTCGGCGCTGGTGGCGTCCTTGCTCCCTGCGGACCTGCTGGTGATTTTGACCACGGTCGACGGGGTGATTGAAAATTTCGGCAAGAAGAGCGCCAAAACACTTTCTGTGATCGAGCGGGTGGATGCCGCGGTCGAGAAAATGGCCGGCGGCACTGAAAGTGTGACCGCCGTGGGCGGCATGAAATCAAAGATCGAAGCTGCCAAGATTGTCATCCGCTCGGGAATCCCGCTGGTCATTGCTTCCGGCAAGAAGAAAGGCATGCTGTCGCGGATCACCAAGGGTGAGGATGAGGGCACTTTGTTCATTCCCAAGGCCACCAAGCTTCAGGGGCGCAAGCGCTGGATAGCCTTCTTTCACCACCCCAAAGGGGTGCTGGTTGTCGATGCCGGGGCGAAGAAGGCGTTGCGCGAGGACGGCAAGAGCCTGCTGCCTCCCGGAGTGGTCCGCTGTGACGGGGATTTTCAAGCCGACGAGGTGGTGCGGATTTGCGATTCGGACGGGACGGAGTTTGCCCGCGGCATCGCCCGGTTCGGCGGCGACCAAGTGCGCGGCGGCGCATTGGCCCGGGTCGAGATTGTGCACCGGGACGACCTCGTGATTTTATGAGAGGGGGTTGTTTTGGAAACCGCCCGTCTGCATCCTTCAGCGCGGAGGTGGTGAACGCATGAAAAAAAAACCGGCCATTGAGGATTTGTTGGAGGTCATGGCCCGCCTGCGTTCTCCCGCCGGCTGCCCCTGGGATCGGGAGCAGAACCATCTCTCCCTGCGCTGGCATGCGGTGGAGGAGGTGTATGAATTGATCGACGCCATTGAGGCGGGTGACGATCACGAAATGGAAGAGGAGCTTGGCGATCTGTTGTTGCAGGTGGTTTTCCACTGCCAGCTGGCCGGGGAGCGGGGGGCGTTTGATTTTGAGAAAGTCGCGCGGCACATCACCGACAAGCTCATCCGGCGGCATCCGCACGTGTTTGCAACGGCGAAAGTCAAAAGCGTGGAGGAGGTCTGGGCGAACTGGGAGAAAATCAAGCAGTCGGAAAAACATGGCACCCGGCACGCCCGCGCCTCCGCCTTGGACGGCATCCCCAAACATCTGCCGGCCCTCTTGCGGGCTGAGAAACTGGTCAAGAAAGCCCGCAAGGCCAAGGTCCTGCCTGATTTGCACCCTGTGCAGAAAGGCCCCGCGCCAAAGCTCACCAAGACGGCATTGGCCAGGGAGCTGTTCGAGCTGGTCCAATCCGCGCAGGCAAAGGGCTGGTCGGCGGAGGAGTTGTTGCGTGCTGAAACCAGCCGGCGTGAGCGGGGTTTGCGCAAAATCGAAGCCGCAGATTCCAAGGCGTAATTCGGTCGGGGCGTTTTCTTTTCAGACGACTTCTTGCGGCGGGCAGAAAACTCCTTGGGTGCCCTCTGGAAGGGGCCGGGTCTGGCTGGTGTTGAGGGCTTTCTGATTTACGGCCCGGACATCCTTAGGCAAGCGGGGTTGCCGTGAACAGGCGAGGGATCGCCCAAGGGTTGCGCGGGATGGAATGTGAAACAACCGGGGCGCGCTCGGGTAAGGGTGGTGGTCAATGAGCGCCGTTTTTTCGGCGCATGCAAAGCCGGTTGGTCCCCGTGGAACAGCCACAAGGCGGGTAAAACTCCAAGCATAGGATTTATTTGGTGGCTTCTGGTCATTCCGGCGGGAAACGCAACACCAGAGCGGACTCGAACTGCACCTCCCACTTGACCTCGCGGGTGTCGGGGCTTTTGAGCGTGGCCCGGATCCAGGGGCCTTCTTGTTTGAATCCGGCAAGGACGCCGGCGGCCTGGTCTTTTCTTGAAACACCCACCGCAGCCACGCGCCAAGACTTGGTCCCCACCGGCACAACGATCCTCAATTCATAGGGATCGTTTGCCACAAGCTTGCTGGTCCCGAGCAGGCACGACCGGGCGCCATTCCAGGTCTCACCGGTGACATCCACCATGCCCTGAGTGACATGCCGCGAGGTGCTCAGCATCTGCGGATGCTCGCTGACGGGAAGGATCGCCAGGATCCGGCAAGCGCCGGGCGGAAGATCCGCGCGCACTTGGTCTTTGAAGGGTGCGATGAAGCGGTTGGCCCAGAAATCGAAGCCGACATATTCCTTGGCTGGCGGGAGCCCGATGCGGTCCACCGGACAGGCAATGGATGCCGGAGCCTTGTCCCAATTGTAGAGGGCTACCACGTCTCGCCGCCGGGCCTGCCGGGTGTCAGCCAGGTGCCAGATCCGCGCCGGATCGGATTCAAAAACATCCACCGGCCGGGCCTTGAGTTGATGGGCCGGCAGGCACCGGCGCAGGATGTCCAAGCGCTCCTCGGCAAAGTCGGGCATCCAGTCGCTGTTATAAAAAAGGTCGCCGGCGATGGTCGTGAAGGAAGCGTTCAATCGCGCTTGTTCCAAGGATGTGGAGCTGCGCACCGAAACGCAGTCGGGATCATTCCACCAGACACGGCCGTTGAGAAACCACAAGCGAGAGGCGTGCGGGGCGCCGATGGCATCCGAGCCGGTATCGGGACCGACGCGCATGGCATCGAGCAGTCCGAATGAGCCGCCGAAGGAGCGCATGTTTTGAGAGACGCAGCAGCCCAGCAGAAAGACCTTTGACCCGGCCGCCTGCCGCACGAGTTTCACTCCGTCCCGCAGGGCCTCAATATTCGTCTTGTCCGGATTGGCGAATTGGGCTTCACCGATCCCGTCGTCTTTGTAGCCATTGTTGACATAGATTTGCCGGGTGGCACTGCCCGTCCAAAATCCGTCCAGCTTGAAGAGCCGGTAACCCCAGTCTTTGGCGATGCGTTTGACTTCGCTGCGGGTGTGTTCCCGGGCCCCGGGCTGGGTCATGTCCAGACAGGTCCCGCCCCAGGCGGTGTCGAAGGGTTTGCCGTCCGGCCCCTTGACGAACCAGTCCTGATGCGCCTTGAAATAGGGGTCGTTCCATGTGCCGGCAAAAGGCATGAACCAGATTCCCGGCGTGAATCCGAGATCCGATATGGCCTTTGCGGTTACCCGCATCCCGGTCGGATAGGGGCCGGTGGGGGCGTGTGTGGTGAAGTTCTTTTTGGGTCCGTTTTTGCTTGTCCCCGCCTGCCAGCCGTCATCGATCTGGATGAAATCCAGACCGAAGGGTTTGAGGTTGCGGGCGGCATAGCCGGCCAGCTCAATGATGTGTTTTTCGTCGCTTGCGCCCTGGTTTTTTTCCATATACCAGGTGCAATAGCCCGAGGGCAGGGGCGGGAGTTTGATGGAATAGATCTTGGCAATGGTGTCGGCATAGGCCTCCAGTCCGAGCCGGGCATCCTCAAAACAGCCCAAGGCGAAAAGTTCCGACTCGGCGCTGTCGCCGGGCTTGATTCTTAAGCGGCCGTAGTCCAGCTGGGCTTGGATGCGAACGGACTGGTCCGAGACCGGGGAGAAAAGCACTCCACTGCCGCGGTCGTGTGTGAGCCATCCACCAACAACCCCCCGGCGCGTCTGCGGGTCGACAACGCTCAGAAAGGCGTAGCTGCCCGGGTTTTTTTCCGGCGCCAGCAACCCGCCGGTGCCCAGCGTGCGCAGGGCCGCCAGCGGTCTGCCCAGATCCACCCCCGCCGATACGGTCGGCACATGATTTAAAACGACTGGATTGGGACCGTCGTTGTGGAAGATGGAGCGGAAGGTGACGAATGGGAGTCCCGGATAAAGAGCCACCACCTCGCGCTGGCCATCGGGATAAACAATCTCCGCACCGCAGCCGCGGCCCATTCGTTTGTCGCCGGCAGCCGTGAGTCTGGCGGTGCCGCCGGACCCGCTGAGTTTGCCGTCAATAAGTACGGTTTTTCCGGCCGGTTTTGAAGTGATGCTAAAACCGCCTTTGGCCGTGTCGATGCTGACCGAGTAGAACTCGTTATCGAGGGTGAGAGGGGAGCCGGCCCAGACTTCGCAGGGAAGGAGCCCGAGCAGGGCGGCAAAAAAAGTGAAGAGGTTTTTGTTCATAGGTTCCGAGAATTGATGCCCGAGTTTAGGGGTAAACCAAGGGCCGGCGCAGCAGTTTTTTGAAATGAAATCACTAGTGTCCGGTTAGGTTTTTTGCGACTGCGATTCTGACCCTATAGAATCAGCATGATTTCGCTGTCCGTTCATTTTTCGATTTCAATTCGGCGACGGCTCTTGGAGGGTGGCTTCCCGCATTCCTGCGGTTTTTCACCTTATGAACGAAGGTCGCACTCTCTTCGCCCAACTCCTGGACTTCCTTCCC
>CAIQOK010000111.1 GCA_903873415.1 uncultured Verrucomicrobiota bacterium
CAGGGGGACGATCCCCAGCGAGGCCGTATTTGAGAGCAGTGATGATTTCATGGTAAATGGGTCGGCCCAAAAAACAGGCGTCGTAAACACACACTGCAAAAAGTGTAACACTAGCGCAAGCGAAAGTTGCGATCTTCACCGTTCTTCGCCGGTCTTTACACTATAGTCTGCCTCATGCACTGTGAGGGATGGTGTTTCTTATTCAGCTTGGAAGCGTGTTGTCGGACTGGCGACAAAGTGGCAACGGAGACGGCAGTATGCGTAAGTCGTTGATAGAAGCATATTCTGGCCGATTCGTAATGAGCAGGTCGTCGGTTCAAGCCCGACAACTGGCTCCAGTTTTTTTCATCGGGTTTTATTTTCTGATATCCCACCGCACCTTGAGATTTCCCTGCGCCCCTTCAACGGACCGCAAGGCCCAGCCGCATGAGTCAACGGCGTGGCTGGTGCAAATGGCCGGGGCATTCCCATGCTTGTCAGGGCGGTGGGGCTGGGGGCGTCGAGTCAAACTCCCCGCCAGCCGGGCTGTGGATATTCTGGAAAGCCGTTTTCAACAGGGCATCCTTTTGCCAAGCTTGGGCTGGTAAGAGAGGCATCGTTGCGGCACCCTGTGTGCGCAGGCAACAATTGATTGAATTTTATGAGTTCTGAACCGGTTATTTTGGTCCGCGATGTGGAAGCTTCTGTCGTTCCCATCGGCACGAAGGTCACCCTCCAAAAGGGAGAGACGGCCCACATCACCCAGTCGCTCGGCGGCAGCCATACGGTGGTGGTCAATGGCAACATGTTCCGGATTGAAGGTCGTGATGCCGACGCGCTCGGGTTGGAGGTGGTGCAGCGGAAAACCGGTCTGGGTTTCGGCCCGGTGACCCAGGAGCAGCTTGAGAAGGAGATTTGGAACCAGCTGAGGTCCTGCTTCGATCCCGAGATTCCCGTGAACATAGTGGATCTGGGTTTGATTTATGACTGCCATGTGGAGCCGCTGGCGGCCGCCAATAGTTACAAGGTGGACGTTAAAATGACACTGACGGCGCCCGGCTGCGGGATGGGGCCTGTGCTGCAGCAGGATGTCCAGAACAAGCTTATCTCTCTGGAATTAGTGGATGATGTGAACGTGGAGCTGGTCTGGGAACCCCAGTGGAATCAGGGGATGATGACCGAAGCGGCAAAGCTGCAGCTGGGGCTGCTCTGACTTTTCATGGCCGGACTTTGCTGGAAAAAGTCTGGCTGGCCAAGGCCCGTTAATTTCAACCCCTGTGAAGACTTTTGAATGAGTGACGCGAAAAAAACAGACTGGGCGGCGCGGCGAAATGATTTCCCCATCCTCGATCAGCAGGTGCATGGAAGGCCGCTGATCTATCTGGACAATGCCGCCACCTCCCAGAAGCCGCGGGCGGTCATCGAGGCGCTGGTGCGTTATTACGAACGGGACAACGCCAACGTGCATCGGGGCATTCACGAGCTGAGCAACCGCGCCACCACGGCTTTCGAGGCCGGGCGGATCCGGGCCGCCAAATTCATCAACGCCCGCAGCGCGGACGAAATTGTTTTCACCCGCGGCACCACCGAGGGAGTGAATCTGGTGGCCCATTGCTGGGGCGGGAAAAACCTCAAGCCGGGCGACGTCATCCTGCTCACCGAGCTGGAGCATCATAGCAATCTGGTGCCATGGCAGATGCTTGCGCAGCGCGTCGGCGCAAGGCTCGCCTTTATCCCCGTCACCGGTGATGAGGGGGTTCTGGATTTAACAGGGCTCGATTCCTTGCTCACCCCCCAGGTGAAGTTGCTTTCCATGGTCCATATTTCCAATTCGATGGGCACGGTCAATCCCGTGGAGGAGCTCTGTGCCCGGGCCCGAAAACTGGGGGTCACCACGTTTGTGGACGGGGCTCAGAGCGCGGGGCATCTGCCTGTGGACGTGCAGGCGATGGGCTGTGATTTCTACGCGTTTTCCGGGCACAAGATTTGCGGTCCGACCGGTATCGGGGTGCTGTGGGGGCGCCAGGAGCTGCTTGAGACGCTGCCGCCGTATCAGGGCGGAGGCGAAATGATTTTGAGTGTCGGCTACGACCGGACGGAATTCAAGCATGCCCCGCATCGGTTCGAGGCGGGCACACCGGATATTTCCGGGCCGATAGGCTTGCATGCTGCAATGGATTATTTGGACGGGATTGGGCGTGAAAACATTTGGAAGCACGATCAGGAGCTGGCCGGACATGCTTACGAGCGGCTGGCTTCTCTGAGGAACATCCGTCTTTTTGGTCCCAAGACGAACCGGGCCGGACTGGTGAGCTTTCTGCTTGACGATGTTCATGCCCACGACGTGGTGACGCTGGCCGATCAGGCGGGGGTGGCTTTGCGCGGCGGGCATCATTGCACCCAGCCGTTGATGCACAAGCTCGGCGTGGAATCCACAGCGCGGGCCAGCTTTTATTTCTACAACACCTTGGCCGAGGTGGACCGGTTTGTGGACGTCATCGTTGAGATTCAGAAGTTCTTCGCGTCTTAGCCGTCCGGCGCTTTGGTCTTGATTCTCGGGCGTGAGGGGCGAATTCTGAGGGGATGGAAACACCTGATCAGTTTCACGAACTCTTTCGAATGCAGAAGGCCCTCAACGAACGTATCGGCGTGAAAACCGACGGTATGAGCGAGGAGGACAAGACTAAATGGATCCTCAATTACTGCCGGGCCATGTCGCAGGAAATGGCGGAGTTGACTGACAGTGTGCCCTGGAAATGGTGGGCGAAATACCAGAAGTTCGATGAGCAGAACGCGCGCGTCGAGGTGGTCGACCTCTTCCATTTTCTTATCAGTATGGCCCAGGTTCTGGGCATGAGCGCCGATGACGTCTATGCCGCGTATCTGAAGAAAAACGAGGTTAATTTCAAGCGTCAGGAGAGCGGGTATGGCACCAAGGACCATGACGATTCAAGGCACATTTGAACCGCGCAACCCGAGGGGCGCTGCCAGCCGCCTGAATTGCCATTGAATTGTGCCATTACAGAACGCAATTCAGACGGGCGGTTCGATTGTTCGGGAGTATCCCCAGTCGGCCGGCCGGTGGAGCTTGGGGGCGGAATAAGGTTTTCCAGCATGAGCAGAGGTTTGGAGCAACATGAAGTTGGGGATTAAAAAAGACCGGGGCAAGGCAGCAGGCTGGGGGACGAACCGGGTGGAAACCGGGCCGATGCGAGGTGCTCCTCTTCCTGCGCCGTGGCGGGCGCGGCTTGAGAATATTCTTATTACGGAGGAGCAGCTGGCCCGGCGGGTCAAAATGCTCGCGCGCGAGATTCAACGCGATTTCCGAGGGCGTGAACTGGTGGTCGTCTCTGTGCTCAACGGCACGGTGATGTTTCTGGCGGATTTACTCCGGCATCTGGACCTGCCCCTGCGCCTTGATTTTATCGGGGTTTCCAGTTACGGTGGCAGCACGGAATCGGGGGAATTGGTGTTTACCAAGGATGTTCGGGTGGATGTTAAAGGGCGCGATGTGTTGCTGGTGGATGACATATTGGACACGGGTCAAACCCTAAGCCGGGTCCGGAGCCGGCTTCAGTCTCTAAGCCCGCGGGGGATTAAGAGCTGTGTGTTGCTGGATAAAACCTCGCAAAGGAGGGTGCCCGTCTCGGTCGACTATGTCGGATTTGCCATTCCAAACGTTTTTGTGGTCGGCTACGGAATGGACTTTGACGAGCAATACCGGAACTTGCCATTCATCGGGGTTCTGAAGCCGAAGCCGGGCGGGATTGCCCCGCCGGGTGCGGCGGCGTCTATCTGAAAAACTTGTGGAGTGGTTCGCGGTAAGGCGGGGTAAGATTGTTGGCCCGGGATTTTGCATGGAATGCTGGGGATTTTGGGTGGAGCTGCACATGTCAAAATATTTTAGCAAAGCCGTTGACAATGGGGGGCGGACTCTTTAATTTTCAAATTGTCGTTGGGCTGAAGAAGACAAAACAGAACTAGCCCCTTGGCTTTTTAATAGAAAAAAAGCGGGGGTTGTGGTTTTTTGTCGTCTGCAAAAATCAGGATCAATTTGGTCTCAGTCGGTGCCCATGTAGCTCAGTTGGTAGAGCACGTCCTTGGTAAGGACGAGGTCATCAGTTCAATCCTGATCATGGGCTCCATTCAAAGTAACTTAGAAAACAAAACGCAGTTGTAGCAACCAGACAAACAAAACGCAGGAGAAAGACATGGCAAAAGAGCAATTTCAACGCACCAAACCGCATGTGAACGTCGGCACCATCGGCCACGTTGACCATGGTAAATCCACGCTGACCGCGGCCATTGTCGAGGTCCAAAGCCGCAAAGGGCTGGCCACACCCATCTCCTATGCAGATATCACCAAGGGTGGCACTGTTCGCGACGACACCAAGACGGTGACCATCGCCGTGTCTCACGTGGAATATCAGAGCCCCAAGCGTCACTATGCACACGTCGACTGCCCTGGTCACGCCGACTATGTGAAAAATATGATCACGGGCGCCGCCCAGATGGATGGCGCCATTCTGGTGGTGAGCGCCGCGGACGGCCCCATGCCTCAGACCCGTGAGCACATCCTGCTCGCCCGCCAGGTTGGCGTTCCGAGCATTGTGGTCTGCCTGAACAAGGTGGACTTGGCTGACGCAGATTTGCTCGAGCTCATCGAGATGGAAATCCGCGATTTGCTGACCAAATATGGTTTCCCCGGTGAGACGACCCCGATTGTTCGCGCATCCGCGACGGCGGCTCTGGCAGGGAAGCCCGAGGGTGAAAAAGCCATCGCGGATCTCTTGGAGGCTCTTGACACCTTCATTCCTGATCCTGTGCGCGAAGTTGACAAGCCTTTCCTCATGTGCATTGAGGATGTGTTCAACATTGAAGGTCGCGGCACCGTGGTTACGGGTCGTGTCGAACGCGGCGTACTCAAGAAGATGGAAGAGGTTGAAATTGTCGGATTGGCGGACACCCGCAAGACAACGGCCACTGACATTGAGATGTTCCGCAAGCTGCTGGATTTTGCAAACGCGGGTGACAACGTGGGCGTTCTGCTCCGCGGCACGAAGAAGGAAGAGGTTGAGCGCGGCATGGTGCTCGCCAAGCCCGGTTCCATTCATCCCCACACCAAGTTCAAGGCGGAAGTCTATGTTCTGACTAAGGACGAGGGCGGCCGGCACACGCCCTTCTTCACAAATTATCGTCCGCAGTTTTATTTCCGCACATCCGATGTGACCGGGACCCTGAATCTTCCGGCGGGCGTGGAGATGGTGATGCCTGGGGACAACGTGGCAGTGGAAGTGGAATTGCAGAAGAGCGTTGCGATGGAAAAGGGCCTGCGTTTCGCCATCCGCGAGGGCGGCCGCACGATTGGCGCCGGGCGTGTTTCCGAAGTGATGAAGTGAATTGAATCCGGAGGCGCCGGACGCGGGGGCGGAATGCCCCCGCGCTTTTTTCCCGGTGAGACCGGGTTGGTTGACTCGATGGTTGTAGTAGGGCGTTAGCTCAATTGGTAGAGTAGCGGTCTCCAAAACCGTTGGTTGCAGGTTCAAGTCCTGCACGCCCTGCCAAACCGGAGAGGTGGCAGAGTGGTCTATTGCGGCGGTCTTGAAAACCGCTTCGGCGGTAACGCCGACGGGGGTTCGAATCCCTCCCTCTCCGCCAGTAAATTTTGTGAATAATCTAAAAACGACATTGATCTGGGTGGTGGTCGTAGGCTCGGCTTTTGCCATACTCTGGTGGCGGGGGCAGCTGCAGCGGCTTTCCAATTACATTCAGGAAACCCGTGAGGAGCTGCGCAAATGCAGTTGGCCCACCCGTGATGAGCTGGTTGGGTCAACCGTTCTGGTTTCGGTGACCATCATTCTCCTCGGGGTGTTCACCGGTGTGTTGAATGTTGTCTTCACTAATCTGGCTCGCTGGTTAACCTGATCATCCAACAAAATGCAAAGCCAGTGGTTCGTAATCCAGACGCTCTCAGGCCAAGAACAAAAAGTTCGCGACAGTATTGAGAAGCGTATCAAGCCCGAAGAAATGGGCGAGTACATCCGAGAAGTGCTCGTGCCCATGGAAAAAGTCGTCGAGGTTAGAAACCAAAAAAAGACGGTGACCATGCGCAAGCTTTGGCCCGGCTATGTCTTCGTTGACATGGTTTTGCTGGACGACAACAAGCGCATCATTGAACAACCTTGGTATTTCATCAAGGAGACCCCGGGCGTGATCGGATTTGTCGGCGGCGAACCGCCGGTTCCCACTCCGGCCGAGGAGGTGGAGTCGATCAAGGCGCAGATTTCCGAGGCGGAGGAGACGGAGCGGCCGAAGGTGAGTTTTGCGGTGGGCGAAACCATCAAGATAAACAACGGACCCTTCTTGAATTTCAGTGGTGTGATTGAGGAGATTGAGCCCGATCGGGGCAAGCTCAAAGTCACGGTGAATATTTTCGGGCGTAACACCCCGGTGGAGTTGGAATACTGGCAAGTGGACAAAGCTTAATAATTTTTATGGCAAAGAAAGTAACAGGACAAATCAAACTGCAGATCCCGGCCGGGCAGGCCAACCCCGCCCCGCCAGTCGGCCCCGCGCTCGGTCAGCACGGCGTCAACATCATGGGATTCTGCAAAGAATTCAACGCAAGGACCAAGGATCAGGCCGGTTTAGTCATTCCTGTTGTCATCACCGTCTATCAGGACAAATCCTTTACTTTCATCACCAAGTCCCCGCCCGCTTCCATCCTCCTCAAGAAGGCGGCGGGAATCACCGCAGGGTCAAAGACTCCCAACAAGGACAAGGTAGGCAAGGTGACCCGCAAGCAGATACTTGAAATCGTCAAGACCAAGAAGGATGATATGAACACATCCTCGGAAGAGGCGGCTATCCGGGTGATTTCCGGAACGGCCCGCAGCATGGGAATCGAAGTCGTCGGTTAATCCAAACAACCGCGGGAGAGCCCTCCTAGGGTTCGCTTGTACCGCAAAACTGAAAATGCCAAGCAAAAGATATAAAAAAGCCCTAGAACTGATCGATAGCAGGAAAAACTATCCACTTAAAAGCGCGGTCGAAATCCTGTCAAAGTTTCCCAAAGCCAAGTTCAACGAGACCGTCGATCTGGCCTTCCGCCTCGGTGTGGACCCCAAGCAGTCCGACCAGATGGTCCGCGGAACGGTCCCTTTGCCCCACGGGAGCGGCAAGGTGGTCCGCGTTTTGGTATTTGCAAAAAGCGGGCCTGCTGCGGATGCCGCAATAGCCGCCGGAGCGGAGTTTGTGGGCTTTGAAGACATGATAAAGAAGTGCGTCGAGGGATGGACTGATTTTGATGTCGCAGTGGCCACTCCCGAGGCGATGGTCGAAGTCCGTAAGTTGGGCAAGGTTCTCGGACCGCGTGGTCTGATGCCCAACCCCAAGACTGGAACGGTCACAGAGGACACCGCCAAGGCAGTGCGCGAAGTCAAAGCAGGCCGGGTCGAATATAAAGTTGACAAGGCGGGAAATGTGCATGTCGCCGTCGGTAAGACATCCTTCTCCATGGCGAATATAGAGGAGAATGCCCGCGCCGTGATCGACGCGGTCGTCAAAGCCCGTCCCACCAGTATCAAGGGCACTTATCTCCGCAGTTGCACCCTATCCGCCACCATGAGTCCTCCCGTGTCGGTGGACTTGAAGGAATTTGTCAGCTAATCAACTTTCCACCTTAATAGAGCATGCGTACTGAAAAGCAAAATTTAACGAAGGAATACGTCGCGCGGTTGAACGCTTCACCGTTCTTCATCGTGGTGGATTATCGCGGGCTGAAAGTCGCCCACCTGACCGAGTTGCGCAAGCGCCTGGGCAAGGCCGGCGCCGAGGTGCACGTCGTCAAAAATTCAATCTTCCGCATCGCCGCCAAAGAAGCCGGCGTCGCGGAGCTCAGCGGCAAAATGACGGGCCAGATGGCTGTCGTCACCGGTCAGAAGGATGTCTCGGCCAGCGCCAAGACACTGAAGACCTTTGCATCCGAGTTTGACAAACTCAAAGTCAAATTCGGTTATCTCAACAGCCAGCACCTCTCGGAGCCTGATCTCATCGCCTTGGCCGACCTCCCCAGTATCGAAGTGCTGCGCGGAAAACTGCTTGGCGTTTTGAACGCTCCTTCCACCAAGCTTGTCGTATTGCTGAACACCCCGGCCAGCCAGCTTGCCCGGGTTCTTCAAGCCAAGGTGGAAAAGGGCTGAATAGTCCGTCGCCCTCGGGCGTCCCTACCTTCCTGATGATCGTCCGCGGTCGTCTTGCAGTTATTTTTCCGCGCCGCTGTGACCGGTGGAGCGGGAGTTAAACCAACAACAACGTAAATCGTCGGTTCTCAGGCCGGGAACTGAAACCGCCGCGGCCGCGGCGACGACGAGACGCAATGAAAGGCAAGTAAAACAGTATGGCTCTGGACAAAGCAAACATCGTAGAACAGTTGAGCAACGCAACCGTGATAGAGATCGCCGATCTCGTCAAAGAACTTGAAGCTAAATGGGGTGTGACCGCCGCTGCCCCTGTCGCCGTGGCTGCCGCCGCTGGCGCCGCCGCCGGTGCGGCTGCTCCTGTCGAGGCCAAGGACACCTTCGACGTGATCCTGGTCTCCGTTCCTGCGGAGAAGAAGATTGCAGCCATCAAGGCTGTCCGCGAGGTCAAGGCCGGTCTGGGATTGGCGGAAGCCAAAGCCCTCGTGGAAGGGGCTCCCAAGCCCGTGCTCGAAGGGGCGAACAAGGCGGATTCGGATGCCGCCAAGAAGAAGCTGGAAGAAGCCGGCGCAAAAGTCGAAGTCAAGTAATTGGCTCACGCTCTGGGGCGGCAGTTCATTCTGCCGCCCCGTTTTGCCCGCCACGCCGTAGAATTGCATATTTTTCACCCAATAGTCGGTTTAAGCTCGCAGCCACCCTCCGTGGCGTAGGAATTGGCAAGTGCTCTGCCGCAACAGAGTTCTTGCCTTGTGTCGTTTAGTTGAAATTGAACCGTCCGGCCACCGCCGGTCATCCAAAAGGTCACCATGCCATCGCGCCCTAAAGAACGTGTTAACTTTGGTAAGATTAAAGAAATCATCGCCCCCCCGAACCTGATCGAGTTGCAGACCGATTCCTACCGGGAATTCCTCCAAGCCGAGGTGCCCCAATCGAAGCGCAAAAATCTCGGACTTCAGGCCGTCTTCACCGAAGTCTTTCCAATCGAGAGCTACGACGGCAAATGCGTCTTGGATTTTCACTCCTACGAAATCGGGGAGCCCAAGCTCGATTGGTTGGAATGCCTGCGCGAAGGTTTGACCTACGGCGCACCCCTCTACGTTACTTTTCTCCTCAAAGAGGAAAAGGGAACCAAGGAGGAAAAGGTGTTCATGGGCGAGTTGCCCCTCATGACCCCGCAGGGCACGTTTGTCATCAACGGCGCCGAGCGCGTGATTGTCAGCCAGCTCCATCGTTCCCCTGGCTTGGCTTTTGAGGCAACCCAGCATCCCAACGGCAAGATGCTTCACTCTTTCCGGATCATCCCGGATCGCGGCTCCTGGTATGAGGCCCAGTTCGACACGAGCGATCTGCTCTATGTCTATCTCGACCGTAAGAAACGCCGCCGCAAATTTCTCACCACCACACTCTTCCGCGCCCTGAGTTTCCTGGACGCCCCCGAGGGCAAGGACGTCAAGAGCAAAGACGCCGACAAGAGCAGGGGAACCGACGAGGAAATCCTCAAGCTTTTCTACGAGGTCGAAGAGATCACGGTCAAGGATGCCGAGAAGCTGGAAGACTTGCAGAACAAGGTCTTGGTCGAGGACGCGCTTGACGCGGACAAGGGGCTGGTGATCGCCCGCGCTTTTGAGCCGCTTTCCAAAGCCGTGCTCAAGCAGATCGGCGAACTCGGTGTCACGAAGATCAAGGTGGTCGATACCACCGCCGACGAGGGGATCGTCATCAAGTGCATGAAGAAGGATCCCGCGAAGAACGAGGAGGAAGCCCTCAAGGATATTTACCGCCGCCTGCGGCCTGGAGATCCGCCCACCGCTGCCAACGCCCGGGCTCTGATCAAGCGTCTGTTCTTTGACGCGAAACGGTATGATCTGGGACGTGTGGGTCGTTATAAAATCAATCAAAAACTGGGGATCAAGGGCGGGGACTCCCGCATCCTTACCAAGGACGACTTGGTTGCCGCCACTAAGTATTTGCTCCGCCTCAAAAAGGGCGAGGGATCATTGGACGACATCGACCATCTTGGCAGTCGTCGCGTCCGGACTGTTGGCGAGTTGCTGGCCAACCAGTGCCGCGTCGGCTTGGCCCGCACCGAGCGTCTGGTCAAGGAGCGCATGACATTGTTCGACCAGGGGGTCGAGGCCATGGCACCGCAGAAGCTCATCAATCCCAAAGCCCTCTCGGCCGTCATCCGGGATTTCTTCGGCCGCAGCCAACTCTCCCAGTTCATGGATCAGATCAACCCCTTGGCGGAGTTGACTCACAAGCGCCGTTTGTCGGCTCTCGGACCAGGCGGTCTTTCGCGTGACCGTGCCGGTTTTGAAGTGCGTGACGTTCATCCCTCCCACTACGGCCGTATTTGCCCCGTGGAAACCCCTGAGGGTCCTAACATTGGTTTGATTGCCTCATTGGCCACCTTTGCCCGGATCAATGACTTCGGCTTTCTCGAAACCCCCTATCGCAAGGTCGAGAACGGCAAAGTCACCGACAAGATAGAATATCTCACCGCGGATCGCGAGGAGCCTTACAGCATAGCCCAGGCTAACTCCACCGTTTCGGACCGGGGCAACTTCACGCAAGATCGCGTGGTCTGTCGGAGTAAGGGTGACTTCATCGACTTGGAGCCTGCCCGGGTGGACGCCATGGATGTGTCTCCCAAGCAGTTGGTGTCCGTGGCTGCGAGCCTGATTCCATTCCTGGAGCATGACGACGCCAACCGTGCGTTGATGGGTTCCAACATGCAACGCCAAGCTGTTCCGCTGCTTGTGACCGAAGCGCCGTTCGTGGCAACCGGTCTCGAGGAGCGCGTCGCCCGCGATTCCAGGGCCGTCATTGTCGCCGAGGAAGCCGGCAAAGTGGCTTCCCTCAACGGCAACCAGATTGTCATCACTTCCGACGGCAAGCTGCCGGACGGCAAAAAGAAGCTCAAGACCGATCCCGACAAGGGCGTCTGGGTTTATCCGGTCCGCAAGTTCATGCGTTCCAATGCCGCCACCTGCATCAACCAGAAAATCCTGGTGCACAAGGGGGAAAGCATCAAGAAAGGCCAGACCATAGCAGACGGCCCCTGCACCAGGGACGGAGAACTGGCTCTGGGCCGCAATGCCTTGGTGGCCTTCATGCCTTGGAACGGTTATAACTTCGAAGACGCCATTCTTATCAGCGAGAAAATCGTCAAGGAAGACATTTTCACTTCCATCCACATCGATGAGTTCGAGGTGGCCGCCCGCGACACCAAGCTCGGACCGGAAGAAATCACCCGCGACATCCCGAATTTGGGCGACGAGGCCTTGAGAAACCTCGGCACGGACGGCGTCATCCGCATCGGCGCCGAGGTGAAGCCAGGCGACATTCTCGTCGGCAAAATCACTCCCAAATCCGAGACGGAGCTGGCTCCTGAGGAACGGTTGTTGCGTGCCATCTTCGGTGAGAAAGCAGCCGACGTGAAGGACACCTCCCTGAAAGTTCCCTCCGGCACCTATGGCATCGTCATGGACGTCAAGGTTTCCTCCAAGAAGGAATCCGATCGTGACAAGCCCGCCTCAACCGAGGAGCGTAAGCATGCCAAGCAGGTCGAGGAAGAGAACAAAAAGAAGACCGAAGAGTTGCGGGATCAGCTGACCGAAGCTCTGAGCAACATTCTGCTCGGCGAGAAAATTCCGCTCGACGTTGTGAACAGCGAGACTGGAGAGATAATCCTTCCGGCCAACCGCAAGATCACCAAGACACTGCTGCGCAAGCTGGCCACCGTCTACGACCGGATCGAAATCGATCCGTCTCCCATCCGTAACAAGATCAACGAGATCATCGGTAGCTTTAAAAAGAAGTTCGACGATCTCCAAATGCAATACGACGAGGAGATGGAACGCGCCGAAGCCGGCGAGGGCGGCGACAGCGGCGTGGTCAAGTCCGTCAAGGTCTACATCGCCTCCAAGCGCAAGCTATCCGTCGGGGACAAGATGGCCGGACGTCACGGTAACAAGGGCGTGGTCGCCAAGATCGTGGCTGAAGAGGACATGCCGTTTTTGGCCGACGGAACGCCCGTTGAAATCGTTCTTAATCCGTTGGGCGTGCCCTCGCGTATGAACGTGGGGCAGGTTCTCGAAACGCATCTGGGCTGGGCCGCGAAAATGCTGGGCATGAAGTTCGCAACCCCCGTCTTTGACGGCATCAAGGAAAAAAATATTCGCAACTATCTTCAAGAGGCCGGCGATCAGCAGAAGATTAAGTGGGGCCATCCTCTCATCGGGGAGAACGGCAAGACGCATCTGCACGACGGTCGCACCGGCGAGCAGTTCGACCAAGAGGTGGTGGTGGGCTACATCTACATGATGAAGCTGGGCCATTTGGTGGCTGACAAGATTCACGCCCGCGCGGTCGGACCTTACTCCCTGGTCACCCAGCAGCCGCTGGGGGGCAAGGCGCAATACGGCGGCCAGCGCTTCGGGGAAATGGAGGTCTGGGCCATGGAAGCTTATGGCGCCGCCTATACGCTGCAGGAACTGCTCACCGTCAAATCCGACGATGTCCAGGGCCGCACGCGGATTTACGAGAGCATTGTCAAGGGCGACAACTCGCTGGAGGCCGGCATCCCGGAATCCTTCAACGTGCTCGTCAAGGAAATGCAGTCACTTTGCCTCGATGTCAAAGTCGGCTACACCAACCCGGTGGAGCAGGGCGCCTCGGACAACCCGGCGGCGGCTCTGGCGGCGATCTAACCGTTGCACAGCCACGCTAACCCTTCGCTCGAAAACGAAATTGTATGACTAGCTCAAAAGAAAACGCCCGCGAGTTGCTCGGTCTGGAAAAAGTCAATCAGGTCGATTACGTCGCCATCTCAGTGGCCGCCCCGGACGCCATCCGCTCTTGGTCCAAGGGGGAGGTCAAGAACCCCGAGACTATCAACTACCGCACCTTCAAACCCGAAAAGGGCGGCCTGTTCTGCGAACGCATCTTCGGCCCGGTCAAGGACTGGGAATGCTCCTGCGGCAAATACAAGCGCATCAAACACCGCGGCGTGGTCTGTGACCGCTGCGGTGTCGAGGTCACCCTGGCTCGCGTTCGCCGCGAACGCATGGGACACATCGAGTTGGCCGTGCCCGTCTGCCATATTTGGTTCTTCAAGTGCATGCCCAGCCGCATCGGCCTGGCCTTGGACATGACCGCCCGCCATTTGGAACGCGTCATCTATTACGAGGATTACCTCGTGATCGATGCCGGCTCAACCCCGCTTAAGCAGAACCAGTTGCTCAGCGAGCATGAATACCGCGAGGCCCGCGAAACCTACGGCGCCGACGCCTTCCTCGCCAAAATGGGCGCCGAAGCCGTCCGCGAGGCCCTCTCAAAGGTCGACCTCATCAAGCAGGCCGAGACCCTCCAGGTCGGAATGACCGAGACCAAGAGCAAGCAGATCCGCAAGAAAATCGCCAAGCGCATCAAACTTCTCCAGGGTTTACAGGCTTCCAAGAGCCGCCCGGAATGGATGATCCTCACGGTGCTGCCTGTGATCCCTCCCGACTTGCGCCCGCTCGTTCCTTTGGAAGGAGGCCGTTTTGCCACGTCTGATCTGAACGACCTTTATCGCCGGGTTATCAACCGGAACAACCGGTTGAAAAACCTGCTGCAACTCAAGACCCCCGAGGTCATCATCCGCAATGAAAAGCGCATGTTGCAGGAGGCCGTGGACGCGTTGTTCGACAACGGCCGTCATGGCCGCGCCGTCACCGGCGCCGGCAACCGCTCGCTTAAATCCCTCAGCGACATGCTCAAGGGCAAGAGCGGACGGTTCCGCCAGAACCTTCTGGGCAAACGCGTCGATTACTCGGGCCGTTCGGTCATCGTCATCGGACCCGAACTCAAATTGAACCAGTGCGGCCTGCCAAAGAAGATGGCTCTGGTCCTCTTTGAGCCATTCATCATCCGCCGCCTCAAGGAATTGGGCTATGTGCACACCGTGCGCTCCGCCAAGAAAATGATCGAGCGCCAGACCACCGAAGTCTGGGACATTCTCGAAGAGGTCACCCGCGGACATCCCGTGCTCCTGAACCGCGCCCCGACTCTGCACCGCCTCTCGGTGCAAGCCTTCGAGCCGCAGCTCATTGAGGGCGAGGCGATCCGTATTCATCCGCTGGTTTGCACAGCCTACAACGCCGATTTTGACGGCGACCAGATGGCCGTGCACGTCCCGCTCTCGGTTGAAGCTCAGTTGGAGGCCCGCCTGCTCATGCTCGCCCCCAACAACATCTTCAGTCCTTCCAGCGGCAAGCCCATTATCACCCCCACTCAGGACATCACCCTGGGTTGTTACTACATCACCGCAGAGCCGCGCACCCCTATGCCGACGGACACCCGCACCTTGAAGCTCTTCGGCTCCAAGCGCGAGGCGATCTTCGCCCACGACGATGGCGCGGTGACCACCCACGAGCGGATCCGTTTGGCCAATCCGGATTTCGGCAACAAATCCGCCTTGGGCGATGCCACCAAGAAAGTGATCGAAACCACCGTCGGGCGCGTTCTTTTCAGCGAGATCTGGCCTCCGGAACTCGGCTTCCCCAACAAGCCCGTGCGCAAGTCCGAGCTGGGTGACCTGATCTGGCGCTGCTACAAGAACTGCGGCCACGAGAAGACCGTCATCATGCTCGACAAGCTCAAAGAGCTGGGCTTCCGCGAAGCGACCCGCGCCGGTGTCTCCATCGGGATTGATGACATGATCATCCCGATTGAAAAGCAGCAATCCATCGATGCCGCTCACAAGGACATCAAGGAGGTCGACAAACAGTATCGCAAGGGTGTCATCACTCCCGGCGAGCGCTACAATAAGGTCATTGACATCTGGACCCACTGCACCGACCAGATTGCCAACGTCATGTTTCGCACGCTCGAACGGAACCAAGGCAAGAAGGAATTCAATCCTGTGTTTCTCATGGTGGACTCCGGAGCGCGCGGCAACCGTCAGCAGGTCCGTCAGCTGGCCGGCGTTCGCGGCCTCATGGCCAAGCCCAGCGGCGACATCATCGAAAAACCGATTTTGTCCAACTTCCGCGAGGGCCTGACTGTTCTCGAATACTTCATCTCCACCCACGGCGCCCGCAAGGGCTTGGCCGACACCGCTCTGAAGACTGCCGACTCCGGCTACATGACCCGCAAACTGGTCGATGTCGCCCAAGACGTCATCATTCGCGAGAGGGACTGCGGCACGACCAACGGCATTTGGGTTCAGGCCATCCATGAAGGGGAGGACGAGGTCGTCAAGCTCAGTGAGCGTCTGGTAGGGCGTTATGCCTGTGAGGACCTCAAAAACCCCCAAAACCTCAAGGAATTGATCGTCAAGGCCAATGAGGAGATCGACGAACTCAAGGCCAAAGCCATCGACCTATCCGGTCTTGAAAAGGTCAAGATCCGTTCGGTGCTGACCTGCGAGAGCAAGAGCGGCGTCTGCATGCTGTGCTATGGGCGCAATCTGGCCACCGGTCTGCTCGTCAAACTCGGCGAGGCCACCGGCATCATAGCCGCCCAGTCCATCGGCGAACCCGGCACTCAGCTGACCATGCGGACCTTCCACATCGGCGGCACCGCTTCGCAGGTGTTCAAACAGCCGCAGATCAAATCAAAGTTCGAGGGGCTGATCCGCTACAATGAGCTGCGCATCGTGCGGCTCGAGGACGGCAGCAACATCGTTCTTAACAAGAACGGGTCTGTGGTGATTCTGGCCGACGACGGCCGGGAACTCGAAAACCACACTGTGGTCATCGGCGCGGTCATCTCTGTCCCCGACGGCGGCCGGGTTAAAAAGGGCGATACCTTCATTCAATGGGATCCGTATAACGTCCCCATTCTCTCTGAAAAGGCGGGCAAGGTGAAGTTCCACGACATCATCGAGGGCGTCACCATGAAGAAGGAAATGGACGAGACGACCCAGCAGGAGGCCATGGTCGTCATCGAACACAAGGAGGATCTGCATCCCCAGATCATCATTCTGGATGACGAGGGGGAAGTGGCTGCCAACTATGCCATTCCCGCCGGCGCGCACATCGTGTTGAACGAAGGCGACAAGATCATGGCCGGCACCCTGATGGCCAAGACCCCCCGCAAGAGCGCCAAAACCAAGGACATCACCGGCGGTCTGCCGCGTGTGGCCGAGTTGTTCGAGGCCCGCCGTCCCAAGGACGCCTCGGAAATCTCCAAGATCGACGGTTTGGTCGACTTCGGTTCCAGTGTTCGGGGCAAGCGCTGCATTGTCATCAAAGACCCGCAGACCGGCGCCGAGGAGGAGCATCTCATCCCCATCGGCAAGCACGTCATCGTCTTCAAGGGCGATTACGTTAAGAAGGGCCAGCAGCTCACCGAAGGCCCCATCGATCCGCACGAAATCCTCGAGGTCTGCGGACCGCAGGAATTGCAGGAGCATCTCGTCAACGAGGTCCAGGAGGTCTATCGCCTCCAAGGCGTGACGATCAACGACAAGCACATCGAGACCATCGTCCGCCAGATGTTGCGCAAAGTGCGCATCAGCGAGCCCGGCGACACCATGTTCCTGTGGGGCGAACAGGTGGACAAGATGGAGTTCGAAGGCGAGAACGAGCGCGTCGAGAAGATGGGCGGAAAGCCTGCCGAGGCCCTGCCCGTTCTGTTGGGCATCACCAAGGCCTCGCTGGAGACCGAGAGCTTCCTCAGTGCGGCTTCCTTCCAGGACACCACCCGCGTCCTGACCGAGGCGGCCACTCGTGCCAAAGTCGACTACCTCCGCGGATTCAAGGAGAACGTCATCATGGGCCATATCATTCCCGCTGGTTCGGGTTTCGATTACCACCGCAAGATCTCGATCCACCCGCTGGTCGAGGTCCCCGAGGAGTCCGTGCCCGAAGAGCTGGCGCCGGTTGCGGAGAACCCGCTTCTGGGCTGAGTTCGGTTCTGGTTTTAGCGCAAGGGCATCCAGGTTTTCCTGGATGCCCTTTTCATTGACCTGCGGGTTTTCACCTGTGTAAAGCCCTCTTCCGAGCCACTGTGCCGGCCCGTCGGTCAGCGCCAACTCCAGCCCTTCCGCTCGGACATCAAGCACTGAGCGCAGGTTTGCAAACCGCTTTTTACCCGGTCGCGAAAAATCCATGTTTCCTCCGCCTTTAATCTGTGGCTAAATCTCCCCGCAATATGGAATACGAAGCCGTCATCGGTCTTGAAACCCACGTTCAGCTGAAAACAAAATCGAAGATGTGGTGCGGTTGCGCCAACGCCTTCGGCTCCGATCCGAACACCAACGTCTGTCCGGTTTGCTTGGGACTCCCGGGGGTGCTGCCCGTGCCCAATGAGGAGGCTCTGCGCCTCACGGTGCTCACCGGCTATCTCCTTAACTGCGAGATCCCGCGCTTCGCCAAGTTCGATCGGAAAAGTTATTTCTATCCGGACATGCCCAAGAACTATCAAATCACCCAATACGACAAGCCCTCCACGGCCAACGGCTTTGTCGACTTTGAGTTCAACGGCTCAATCCACCGGGTCCGCATCACCCGCGCCCATCTGGAGGAGGATGTCGGCAAAAGCACCCACTTCGACCGCAACAGCGGAGTCGACTTCAATCGGGCCGGCGTGCCCCTACTGGAAATCGTCTCGGAACCCGATATCACCGGCCCGGAGATGGCCTGCGAGTATCTCAACGCACTGAAGGAAATCCTGCTTCAGGGCGGGATCAGTGATTGCGACATGGAAAAGGGCATGGTGCGCTGCGATGTGAACGTAAGCGTGCGTCCGGTCGGCACGACATCGTTGGGAGCCAAAATCGAAATCAAAAACATGAACAGCTTCTCCGGGGTGCGTCGTGCCTTGGAATATGAAATCCCGCGCCAGATCGCCGTCCTCCAATCCGGCGGCCGCCTCATTCAATCCACACGCCGATGGGATGATGTGGCCGGCATCACCGAGCAGATGCGCACGAAGGAGAACGCCCATGATTACCGCTATTTCCCCGATCCTGATCTCATGCCGTCCGTCCCCACGGATGAGTGGTTGGCCGCTGTTCAGGCCCGCGTGGTCGAACTGCCTCTGGCCCGCAAGCAGCGTCTGATCCGGGACTATCAGTTGCCCGCTGTTGATGCCGAGGTGTTCAAGAGCAACCTGCCTTTGGCCAATTATTTCGAACCTGTGGCCCGGCAGTCTAAAAACCCCAAGCTCGTGGCCAACTGGGTCATCAACAATTTGCTGTCCAAACTTTCGGAAACCGCCATCCGCCCCGAGGAGACCGGCCTCTTGGAGGGCGCTCCTGCCACGACGCCGCTCAAAGGCGCCGACGCCCTGGCCGACTTGAAATTCCAGCCCCAGGCCCTCCTCCAACTGCTCGCCCTCCTCGAGTCCAAAACCATCAGCAATTCCGCCGCTCAAGTCGTGTTCGCTGAAATGTTTGACACCGGCAAAAACCCGGCGGCAATCGTTCAGGAAAAGGGGCTTGCTCAGGTCAGCGACACCGGGGCAATCGAACGATTCTGCGATGACGTCATCGCCGCCAATCCCGGACCGTGGGCGGATTTTCAATCCGGCAAATCAGCCGCGCTGAATTTTCTCAAGGGACAGGTGATGAAATTAAGCAAAGGCAAGGCCAATCCGGCCGTGGTCGGGGTCATTCTCGAGGCGAAACTCAAAGCCTGACGCCTGGGGTCAAACGGAACCCCTCCCCCTGCTTCTGGAGCTGCGTCGACCGATCAGGTTGCAAGAGAGGCTTGGGATTTTGGATTGTGGCAATTCGGCTTGGTTTGCCCGGTTCGGCTTCAGGCTTCCGCCCGGTGCTTCCAGACGGTCGGGCGGTTCTGTGCTGTGGCTGCGATCTGCCGGAGCCGTCGCGTTTTTTCGACGAACTGCTGTCACAGCCCCCCGCCACAGGTCGGACCGGCGTCCGGTAACAACACACCTTTTTTGTCTGGAGGCTTGTCTTGCCTGGTGGACTTAGGCACTTTTCCCCCATTGCACAGGGGTTTTAATATGTGGGGGGGTATATCATACAAAGTATACAATAGCAGGGCATTGGCTGAGGGCTTGATTGTTTTGAGGAATACCGGCTTGGAGCCGGCCCATTCTTCCGTATCTTCCGCGCCAGTTCACTTGACCGGCGTTGCTTCCTCTGAATTACTGGGTGGTTCGTATCCGACCGGCGGATCCATGCCTCAGGGTGCGCAGATTTCCTGATCAAGAAGGTTCGGATGTCTTGGCCCGCTACCTGACCCAGGCTTGCGGTGTGAGGTTTTTCACCTCGGCAGTGCTCACGGTTCCAATCCTAGG
>CAIQOK010000112.1 GCA_903873415.1 uncultured Verrucomicrobiota bacterium
CATGCCGGCGAGCTCAAGGCCATTACCCCCTCCAATCCGCTCAGTGAAATGGTCACCTTCCAGCACACCGTGGATATGGGCGGGAATTTCAACGATTACGAATACCAGTGGAAGATCGCCGCCCCCATCGCCGGACAGCCCCCTGTCCGCGATACCGATATGAGCCTTTACCAGCAGTTGGTTCAAGGCAACGGCCTGCCCCGCTACATCCTGGGCGGCGCCGGCATCCAGGCTTTGGGCGACAATTATGTCACCCTGCGCTACCGCCCCACCAACACAGCGCACCCCCTCTATAACCAATGGTCGGCCTGGACCTCGCCGACGCTCGTCGAGGGCTGGATCAAGCGGGTGCTTACTGGAATCAATCCCTTTAACCAGAGGACCGCGAATCTCTTCGACAGCGCCGTGAACACATCTTCCAGTATGCTGACCCAGGCCGGGCACCGATGGGAAGGCGCGGTGGCTTTGAATCAGGACACCCTCAATAATTACGGGCTAATCGAGATTTATCAGACCGTCCTGCAACGCGGGCGCTCTCTGAGCATTGATTCGGGCTACGATTACGGTCCCGCCAATCAGGCCCTGCTCATGGCCGCCGGATATATCAGCGACCTTTATATGATGGTCGGCAACGAGGCCTGGGCCGACGCCGCCAACCCCACCATCGGCATCGGCACGGATAACTCCTCCTATGGATCCATTGCCACCTCGCTCTTCTCTTTTATGGGCCAGGAACCCTCGCTCCTGGAGGAGGAGCTGGCTTTGAATCGCGGGCGCGACGACATCCTGGTTCCCGGGGTCCAGACTCCGCCTGTTTATAACCGCCTTGTCTGGAACTTCACCCAGGGCATCGGCACGGGCCAGACTATTTATCAGCAGAACTACAACGTCACCGATCAGAACGGGGACGGCGTTGTGGACGCAAACGACGGGGCGATTATGTATCCGATGGCCCACGGCGACACCTACGGTCATTATCTCACGGCGTTGAGTGGTTACTATGCGCTGCTCATGAATCCTAACTTTGATTGGGTTCCCCAAGCCGAGGCGGTCAGCGTTCTTGGCATGCCGGTGTCGGTTGGGTTTATGCACGAGCGCAAGTTTGCCGCCTCGGCTGTGGCTCTGGCCCGCACCGGGCGGCAGGTGTTCGACCTGACCTGGCGTCGGGATTTCCTCCCCGCCCACACCACTGGCTGGGGCAATCTCTCCCCGGCCAGCACCAACGCCGCAGTAAGCCTGCCCTTTGCCGACTCGAAATTCTGGGGGGCGGACCATTGGGCCACCCGCAGCGGCCTGGGCGGATATCTCAATTGGCTGGCTGGCAACGCCATCCTTCCGGATTTTGACACCGTCCCTTCGCATCAGGGCACCATCCAGCAGGTGGATCGCACCACGGTGCCGGAGCTGACGCAGTTGACCACCATGGCCTCGGACCTGCAGGCTGCGATGGACAATGCCGAGGCGGGGCTTAACCCGCTGGGCATGACGCCCGGCAGCGTGGCCTTGGATATTGATCCCAACCAGGTGGTGGGTGGGGCGAATAACACCCATTTTGAGCAGATCTACAACCGCGCCTTGGTGGCCTTGAACAACGCCGTCGCCTCGTTCGACGACTCCAAGAATGTCACTCAGTTGATGCGGTCGCAGGAGGATTCCCTAAGCGGGCTGCAGGCCGCGGTGGCCGCCGACGAACTCTCCTTTACCAACGCGCTCATTGAGCTCTACGGCACGCCCTATTCGGACGACATCGGCGCAGGTCAGACTTATCCCCAGGGTTATGCCGGACCGGATTTGCTCCATTACATGTATTCCGACGACACCGGGATCTACGATCCGGGCAATGCCTTCGCACCGCTGGCACCCATGTCGGTCAATCTGGATTTCCAGGTGAATCCGGCCAACTACGACTACAATCTTTCGGCCGATGGCGGGGTTTGGGTCCAGCAGTTTGGCGCGAACGGAGCTCAGAATCCGGCTTATACCGCCAAGCAGTATGTGTCTTACAATTATTCTCCGAATTTGTTCTGGCAAAAGCCCGCGATTTGGAGCGGTTCGCGCAGGTCTCCTGGCAAGATTCAGCAGGCCGTCTCGGAGTTTATTCAGGCCCAGAACGACGTGTGGGGATCCTTGGCGCAGGCCCAGAGCGACAAGGAGGACATGGACAAGCAGATTCAGCTCTTTAAGTCTCAGGCGGATCTGTTCACAGCCCAGCACAAAATCCAGGCTTCCATGGATGGTCTGACCATTGCCAGTATCCAAGGACAAGCCTTGGCCGACATTGCGCAGCGGATCTATGAATTTCAATTTCAGGAGGCCAATACAGTGGCTGACGCCATGAAGACCATAATCCCCAAGAGTATTGTCGCGGGCCTCGCTTTCGGGACGGACGCACCCGGTCAAGTGGCTGCCGGAACGGTGGGGGTGGCACATGCAGCAGTTCAGGCCAGTGTCGGTGGGATTTATACCACCCTTGCGTCGGGGTGGACGTTGGTCAACGCCCAGCTCCAGACCGCCTTAACCGCACTTAACACACAGATGGCCCGCTCGGGCGAAAACCTGCAGATGCAACAGGCCGTTGTGGCCTTGGCCAGCCAGCAGAAGGTGGTTCAGGGCAACTTTGAACTGATCAGCACCGCCCTTCAGAAACTCTCCGACGCCAACAATAAATACAAAACCCTTGTCGCCCAAGGCGACCGGGTCCAAATGGAGCGCATGGCCAACCGTCGTAAGACCGCCGCACTTGTGCAGGGTTTCCGCAATCGCGACGCCGCCTTCCGCGTTTTCCGCAACGAGAAGCTGGAACGCTATAAGACACTGTTTGACATGGCCTCGCGCTACGCGTTTCTGGCGGCCAACGCGTACGATTTCGAAACCGGTTTGCTCAATACTGGCACCGGCCGGGGATATCTGAACAAAATCGTTTCCTCCCGCTCCTTGGGTGTGGTGCAAAACGGCCAGCCGCAATATGGCGGCAGCGCCAACGGCGACCCCGGCCTATCCACGGCTTTGGCCCAGATGAAAGCCGATTGGGATGTGGTCAAGGGCCGGTTGGGATTCAACAATCCCGACGCCTACGGCACCACCGTCTCCATGAGGGCCGAGAACTACAAGATAGGGTTGGACACCAACAACCTGAGCAACTGGCAGGACGTCCTCAATCGCAATCGAATTCCCGACATCATGGCCGACCCGGATGTGGCCCGTTATTGCATGCAGATCAATAAGGGTGCGGGGGTTTCAGTGCCTGGCATCGTGCTACCGTTCAGCACCACGATCACCGACGGCCTCAACCTGTTCGGCCAACCTGCCGGGGCTGGCGACCACAACCTGATTTCCAGCGCATTTGCGACCAAGATCTTCGGTGTTGGTGTTGCTTTCATCGGCTATCAGGGTATGGATAATCCCCCGGCCAACCTTCTCCCGGCCAGCGTGACGCCGCCCGACCCGAATCTGGCATATAGTTCGTTGCTTGGCCTTATTGCAACCCCCATCGTGTATCTGATCCCTTGCGGGCAGGATGTCATGCGCACCCCGCCCATGGGTGACACGAGCATCATCCGCAACTTCAGTGTGGATGACGTGGCCATTCCGCTGCCGTTCAATATCGGTGCGGCTCAGTTTGCCAGCGGCGGATTTTATCAGACTGCCGACGCGCTGAGCACGCCGCTTTTCGCCATTCGCAAGCACCAGGCCTTTCGCCCGGTGTCGGATCCGGCGTGTTTCAGTCAAACCCTTTACGGTCAGAACGGGACGCTGATGCGTTCGCAATACACCAACAACCGGCTCATAGGCCGGTCCGCTTGGAACACCAAATGGAAGCTTGTCATTCCCGGCTACGGCCTGCTTTATGATCCCACGGTGGGCTTGGACCGTTTCACGCAGACCGTTACGGATATCAAACTGCATTTCGACACCTACTCCTATTCGGGCAACTAAGATTCTCGCAGCAGCCCAAGGCAGGAATGGTGAAGGCTGAAAGCGGGACGGAAAACGAAACGAAGGGGTGGTGTGCCGAGCCGGGCCCCGTTTCCTGTGGAATCCGAATCTGCGGCGTTGGTGCGAATCACTCCGGCTGCAAGATTAAGCTCTTTATTGCGTCACTGCCTG
Source organism: uncultured Verrucomicrobiota bacterium (assembly GCA_903873415.1). GTDB lineage: Bacteria > Verrucomicrobiota > Verrucomicrobiia > Limisphaerales > CAIQOK01 > CAIQOK01. The sequence goes on from CAIQOK010000112.1 coordinate 4,108, forward strand.
CGTGAATGCCGGGGGGGATCAGAGCTGGAAAACGACTCCCACTCAAGGCACGGGCAGTTCGTCGAAGATTTTTTGGATGACCGTTTCACTGGTCTTTTCCTCAGCTTCGGCTTCGTAGGTGATGGCGACGCGGTGGCGCAGCACGTCCATGCCGATGCTTTTGACGTCCTGGGGCGTGACATAGCCGCGACCTTTGAGGAAGGCGTAGGCTTTGGAGGCCAAGGTGAGAGCGATGGTTGCGCGGGGGGAGGCCCCCAGCTGGATGAATTCCTTGACCGCGATTTTGTAATGGTCCGGGTCGCGTGTGGCGCAGACCAAGTCCACGATGTAATCCTTGACCTTGTCGTCGACGTAAATGTCGTTGATGACCTGGCGTGCTCTGAGGATTTCCTGGGGGGTGACGACGGCGCTGCAGGTGGGTGTGCCGGAGGTTTTGGCCATCATTTCCAAGATCTGGCGTTCATCGGCGCGTGTCGGGTAGCCGATTTTGAGTTTGAGCATGAAGCGGTCAACCTGGGCTTCGGGCAGTGGATAGGTGCCTTCCTGCTCGATGGGATTCTGGGTGGCCAGCACGAGGAAGGGTTCATCGAGCTTGTAGGTTTGGTCGCCGATGGTGACCTGTTTTTCCTGCATGGCTTCGAGCAGGGCGCTCTGGACCTTGGCGGGTGCGCGGTTGATTTCGTCGGCCAGAACGAGGTTGGCGAAGACCGGTCCGCGGCGCGTGGTGAAGCCGCCGGACTGGGGGTTGTAGATCTGGGTGCCGATGACGTCGGCGGGCAGCATGTCCGGGGTGAATTGGAGGCGTGAGAATCTCACGCTGATGCAATTGGCCATGGATTTGACGGCGAGGGTTTTGGCCAAGCCGGGGACGCCTTCCAGGAGGACGTGGCCGTTGGCGAGGAGGCCGATCACCAGACGTTCGGTGAGGTAATTCTGACCGACGATGACCTTGCCCAGTTCGTTGAAGAGGGGGCGGGTGAAGGCGCCGGCCTCCTGAACCGCTTCGTTAATCGCGTTGATTCCTGTGCTCATGATTGGATTTAAAATCTACGGTCAAACTGACAACAAAGACAGACAGCAAAGTGTGCGTGGTTGTTCAAAGGGAAATCCGGGGGCCGGTTGTCAAAGCGCTCCGAGCCTCGGCGATATCAAGGGAGATCCGGGCCTTGAGCTCGTCGAGCGAGGGGAATTTCCGCTCCTCCCGCAGCTTGCGGACAAAAAACACCTCCAGCTCGCGCTCGTAAAGGTCACCCGAAAAATCCAAGAGATGCGCTTCGACTCTGGTGACGGGAGTGGGAGAGTTGAGGGTGGGCCTGTGACCGATGTTTAAGACGGCTTGGAAGAGTTTGCCGGACAGGGTCACGTTGGCGGCGTAAACCCCGTTGGGCGGAAGCATGCGGCCGGTCATCTCGAGATTCGCCGTGGGAAAGCCGAGCTGGTGCCCCAAGCGGTCTCCGTGAACCACCGGGCCGGCGATGGAATAGGGGCGGCCGAGCATGTGTGTGGCGGCGTCAAAATCGCCCCGGGAAACCGCTTCGCGAATCCTCGTGCTGCTGACCGTTTGGCCGTCCAAGGTCACGGCAGGCAAGCCGTGGACCTCAAATCCCAGTGTGGAGCCTAGTTGTCGCAGCAAGGCGACATTCCCGCTGCGCCGGTGGCCAAAGACAAAGTCCGCGCCGACACAAATGCTGTGGATCCGTCCCAGGTCGTGGGCCAATTGGCGAATGAAGGTCTCTCCGGGCTGGCTGCTAAAAGCCTGGTCGAAACGGATTATCAGCAAGGCATCTGTTCCGAGGGCTTCAAGGGCCCGGGATTTTTGGGGCAAGGAATAGAGCAGCGGGGGCACCCGGTCCGGGGCCACCACGGAACCGGGGTGGCGATCAAAGGTGACGACCAGCGCGAGGGCGTCTTGCTGCCGGGCATCGGAGACGGTCTGGCGGATGATTTGTTGGTGGCCGAGATGGGCTCCGTCAAAAACCCCGATGGCCAGACAGACCTTGCGTTTGCCCGGGAGGACTTGGGCGGCGGTGTGGACGAGTTTCATCGACGGATCAAGGGTTGGACCTGGTGTGCGAAAAGCGGGGACAGGTCCGCTATGATTCTGGGCTCATGAGGCGACCAGCTTGAGGAAAGGGATGACGCGCTTTTCGAACTCGGCCGGGGACAACTGGATCAGTTGGTCCAAGGGTTTGGCGTCGGCGACATCGAACTTACCCGAGACGGTTCGGCGCAGGGTGGCGAGGTGGGCGCCGCAGCCGATTTTCTGACCCAACTCGTGGGCGACGCTGCGCACATAGGTTCCCTTGGTGCAGGCCAGCTTGAAGGTGCCCACCGGTTCCTGGTAGTCGGTGAAGCGGAAGTTATAGATGTGTATCAGCCGGGCTTCGCGCTCCACTTCCAGCCCTTTGCGGGCAAGTTTGTAGAGCGGCACTCCGCCCTTCTTGATGGCAGAAACCATCGGCGGCATCTGCATGATGTCGCCGATGAATGTGGAGGCGTCCTCATTCAACTGGTCCAACGTGAACAGGGGCACCGGAAGGGACCCGGTCAGCTCACCGTCGGTGTCGTAGCTGTCGGTGGACTCGCCGAACTTGATCGTGCCTTCGTAGACTTTGTCGTCCGACATGAGTTTCTCTGAGAGTTTGGTGCCGCGTCCGAGGACGATGACCAGCAGGCCGGTGGCGTTGGGATCGAGCGTGCCGCAGTGTCCGACCTTTTTGATGCCGAAATAGCGGCGGATTTCATCCACCACGTCATGGGATGTCATGCCGGCGGGTTTGTCGATGAGTACGGCGCCGTCGAGCGTGGAGAATGGCTGCATGAGATTAAGAGGCTGCGTTGATGGCGCGTTTGATGGCGGCGACAACCTTGCGTTGTGTGGCCAAGGGGGTGCCGGCGATGCGGGCACCGGCGGCAGCGGGATGGCCGCCTCCGCCGAAGAGGGCGGCGATTTCGTTGACGTTCACACGTGCGTTTTTCGAGCGGAGGCTGATGCGTGTCAGTTCGGGAGTCATTTCCTCGAAGACACAAGCCACCACCACTGGTTCCACGGCCCGGATGTGGTCGATGAGCCCTTCGGTGTCATTGCTTTCAGCGCCCACCCGGGTCAAGTCAGATTGTTTGAGCCAGAAATAAGCGATCTGGTTGTCATGGGTCAGTTTGAAATGACTGTAGACGTGGCGCAGGAGACGGGCGCGGGAGAGGGGATACGACTGGTAAACCTCGTCGCAAATCTTGGCGAGATTGGCGCCGCGCGTGACCAGCTCGGCGCTGGCGTGGAAGGTGCCCGGGCGGGTGCTGGGATACTGGAAGGAGCCCGTGTCGGTGGAGATGGCTGTGAACAGGCAGTCGGCGATGGGCCGGGTGATGGGCCAGCGGGCGATTTTGAGGAGCCGGTAAATCAGCTCTCCGGTGGACGGTTCCCGGGCGGAAACCCAGTTCAAATCCCCGAAGCGGGTGTTGCTCTCGTGGTGGTCAATGTTGATGAGGAGCCTGCGCTGAGCGATGCATTTTCCAACGCCGCCCAAGCGTTCAAAACTCGCGGCGTCGGTGGCGATGACGCAATCGAACTCCTGGCCGCGTTTGGGTTTTTGGATCACTCCATCCGGATCCAGAAAGCGGTATTTCTGCGGAATCCGGTCCTCGTTCCAGCAGACGGCTTTTTTGCCCTCGTTGAGGAGGGCCAGCGTCAGGCCGAGCTGGGAGCCGACACAGTCCCCGTCGGGGCGGACATGACCGACGACGCAGATGGTTTCACTCGAACGAATCCCCTCCAGAACCCGGTCGATGATTTGGGGATGCGACTTCACTCCGGATCGGGTTGGGTAGCGGGTTGAGCGGTCTGAATTTCGTCGAGAATGGACAAGACGCGGTTGCCGCGCTCCACGGAAGTGTCGAGGACGAATCGAAGAGTGGGGGTGAAGCGCAGCACGACTGCTTGGGCGACCAAGCCTTGAAGGCGGGGCCGCTTGGCTCTGACTTTGGCCAGCGCGCGTTTCTGCTGTTCCGGGCTTCCCAGAATGCTGATGAAGACCACGGCGGATTTCAGGTCGCCGCCCAAATCCACGTCGTTGACGGAGACCAAGCCGACCTCCTCGACATTGAACTCGCGGCGGAGGGCTTCTCCCAACTCGCGTTTGAGCAGTTCACGGACTCGTTCGTGTCGCAGATTGGGCATGGATGAGGGGTGGGGAATGGATTGGGGCCGGCGGTGGTGTTAGTCTGTGCTTTGCCACCGCCGGCCGCCCCGCTGGTTCATAGCTTCTGGGCGATTTTCTCCACCGCGTAGCACTCGATCAAATCGCCGACTGCCAAATCGCTGAATCCCTCGATACGGATACCGCATTCCATTCCGGCGCGGACCTCGTTGACTTCGTCTTGGAACCTGCGCAGGGATTGGGTGATGCCTTCGTAAATGACCTCTTTGCGGCGGCGGATGCGGACTTTGCCCTTGGCGATCCGTCCGCCGCTGACGACGCAACCGGCGACAGGCATGCCGCTGGAGAGTTCGAAAATTTTCCGGACCTCGGCGGATCCGACGATGATATCCTTGAGAATAGGATCGAGCAGGCCGGCCATGCCTTCCTTCACATGGTCAATCAGCTCATAGATGATGGCGTAGAGCTTGATCTGAACGCCTTCATGCTTGGCCTTGTCGGCCACGCCGCTGTCCACCCGGGTGTGGAAGCCCAGAATGATCGCGCTGGAAGCTGAAGCCAGTGAGACGTCCGAGTCGGTGATGGTGCCCACGGCGCTATGGATTATCTCCAAAGTGACCTTGTCCGAATCGATTTTTTTCAGCGCCTCGACGATGGCCTCAACGGAACCTTGGGTGTCGGCTTTGACGACAACCTTGAGGACCTTGCTCTGCTGCTGGTGCAGGGTGGCAAAGAGGTTTTCAAGGGTGACTTTGGACCGCGAAGCTTCCTGGCCGGCCACCTTTGCTGTGTGTTCGCGCTCTTCGGCCAGATCCCGGGCCGCTTTTTCATCCTCGACCACGCTGAATTCCAAGCCTGCTTCGGGCACGCCGTTGAGCCCGAGCACTTTTACGGCGACAGAGGGGCCTGCTTCCTTCTGGCGTTTGCCCTCTTCATTGATCAATGCCCGGACCCGTCCGTAAAACTTGCCGCAGATGATGACATCGCTGACGCGCAAAGTGCCTTTGCGCACCAAAACGGTGGCCGTCGGTCCGCCCGGTTCCAGCCCGGATTCAATGACGTTGCCCTTGGCGTTGCGGTTCGGGTTGGCCTTGAGCTCCAACAGATCAGCTTGCAGCAGGATCAACTCGATCAGCTTGTCCACGCCTTGCTTGGTGAGGGCCGAGACTTCGGCAAAAATGGTGTCGCCACCCCAGTCGTCCGGAACCAGTCCCTTGTCTTGCAATTGCTGGCGGACTTTGAGCGCGTTGGCGTTGGGGTGGTCGATTTTGTTGACCGCCACGAGAATCGGGACCTTGGCCGCCCTGGCATGGCTCAGCGCCTCGAGAGTCTGCGGCATGACGCCGTCATTTGCGGCGACCACCAGCACCACAAGGTCGGTGACGTTGGCGCCGCGGGCCCGCATGGAACTGAATGCGGCATGGCCGGGAGTGTCGAGGAAGGTGACTTGGGCCAGCTCATTCTTCCGCTCCGGGTGGGGGAAAGAAATGGTGTAGGCGCCTATATGTTGCGTGATTCCCCCCGCCTCACCGCTGGCGACGTTTGCCTTCCGGATGACGTCGAGCAGGGAGGTTTTGCCATGATCGACATGGCCCATGATGGTGACAACCGGCGCGCGGGGTTTGAGGTCCTCGAGCTTGTCTTCCTGGTCGAGTTCGAGAGGTTTTTCGACGACAACCACGCCGCCGCCGCGCTCGCGTTTTTCAACCTCGAAACGGACACCGTATTTGGCGCAGACCTTTTGGGCCGTCACCTCGTCTATGGCCTGATTGACATTGGCAAAGACCCCCGCTTCCATCAAATCAGCAATGATCTTGAAGGGTTTCTGCTTGAGTTGTTCTGCCAAATCACGGACGACGATTGGGGGCTTGATGACGATGATCTGCGCATCGGACGGCAGGGAGAATTTGGGTGCTCCCTGCGGTGCCGGGGGTTTGGATCCAGGCCGGTTGGAGGATGGGGTGGGAGGCCGGCCTGTTTGAAAGGGGGGGCGTCCGCCGCGCATGTCACCGCGCCGGGGGAATTCTGGCCGGGCCTGTTCGGGGCGTTTGACCGGTGGAGGGGGAAGCTTTACTCCTCCCACCCTGTCGCCAACGCGCGGGCCGGGGCGCTGAGGCAGCTGGATGAACCCGACTTTTTCCCCGATTTTGACGACTGGGGGTGCGTGGGGCGCAGGCAAAGCTGGAGGCGCCTCGGCGGGGGCGGGCGAGGGGTGCGGCTCAACCGGCGCCGGGGCAACCGGTGCTATTGATGGGGCCTCGAGCGGCACCGGAGTTTCCGGGGGGGGTTCCGTGGTTGCCACCGGGGCGGGGGGCATCTCACCGGTCGCCATGGGCGGGGGTTGGGGAGCCTCGGTTGCGACTGCCACTTCCGGGGCGGGTTGCGGTTCCGGGACGATCTCCGGTGGTGGCGGCGGTGGAGCCACGACGATGACGGGCTGCTCAATTGGCGCGGCGGGTGTGATGGGAACCGGCGGCGGGGAGGAGAGGCGGGCGGCAATCTCGGGATGCGCCTTGATTACCTCGCCTTCGAGATATTCAGCGGTGATCTTATCCAGCGAACTGGACGGGACCTTGGCGGCAACAATGCCCAACTCCTTCGCTTTGGAAAGGATTTCTTTGTTTTCCAAACCGAGTTTCTTCGAAATATCGTAAATACGAACGGGCATATTTTTTTTCCACCAACCAAATGCTGCGCACGCCAGTCTGCATGCTTTGGAACCGGGCTTTTGAGCACTGACCAAACAAACACGGAGGTGGCGCTGGCTGTCACCGGCACCTCAGGCTAAGGGAATTCTTCGCCAGTCGCCAGCCATAATAGCTGGCGCCCGGCCTTTTCAGCAGCGGCTCTTAAGTCGCGCGCCGCGCCGCCTCGGCCCGGGCTGCTTCCAAGATCGTGGCGGCCTGATCCCCGATCTGCGGGATGTCGGCCAGATCAAGCGCTTCCGCCTGCAATAAATCTTCCAACCGGGTCATTCCCGCGTGGACCAGAGCGTCGGCCTGTTCACGGGTGATTCCCGTGATGGACGCCATGGACTGCACGGCCTCGGCGACTTTTTCCTCAAAACCTCTGGTTACAACCACTTCGGCGTCAATGTCCACCTGCCACCCGGTTAGCTTGGATGTCAGCCGGGCGTTCTGGCCCCGTTTGCCGATGGCCAGGGAGAGTTGATCCTCACTGACCAGGATTTTGATGCGGCGTTTGGACTCGTCGATTTCGAAGCTTTTGAGCTTGGCCGGGTTCAACGCGTTGCTGATGAAATTACGGATGTTGGGATCCCAGCGGATGATGTCCACTTTTTCGTTGTTGAGCTCGCGCACAATGTTTTTCACGCGCTGCCCTCTCAGTCCGACGCAGGCGCCGACCGGATCGACTTTTTCGTCCCGGGTATAAACCGCGAGTTTGGTGCGAAAGCCCGGCTCCCGGGCGATGCCCTTGATCTCAATGGTGCCATCTCCGATCTCCGACACCTCGAGCTGGAAAAGTTTCACCACAAAGCGAGGATCAGCCCGCGAGAGAATGATCTCCGGCCCGTGCGATCCCAGCTCCACGGCCTTGACATAGCAGCGGATGCGCTCTCCGACCTGATATTCCTCGGTGGGAACCCGCTCACGGCTGGGGAGGACGGCCTCGTACTTGCCGAGATCCAGCATGACATCGGAGCGTTCAAAGCGCCGCACCGTGCCGGAGATGATTTCTCCAACCCGGTCCTTGAATTCCGTCATGATCTGGGCTTTTTCCGCGCGGCGCAGTTGCTGCATCAGGGCCTGCTTGGCATATTGGGCGGCAATCCGTCCGAAGCCTGTGGGGGTGACTTCCATTTCCAGCTCCTCGCCGGCGATGGCGTCCGCTTTGATGCGGCGGGCGTCGAACACGGAAATCTGATCGTGCTTGGAAATGACCTTCTCCGAAACAATCAATTTTGCGAAAGCCCGGATGTCGCCGCTCTTGGACTCAATGGCGACGCGCAGTTCGCGGGCTGGGCCGACTGCTTTTTTGGCGGCTGAGAGCAGGGACTCGTGTACAGCCGCCATGAGGACATCACGGCTGATGCCCTTTTCCTTTTCCCAGTATTCCAGAACTGCTAAAAAATCGGCGTTCATAATGGCTCCAAACGGCAAACCCGATTTGGGGAACAAAAAAGTCGGCAAGTTTGATCTTCCGACTTTGGCGCGCTGGTTGCCCAGCAAAACTTTACCGTTGATGAATACAATAGCGAGCACCGGGACCCCGAGTCAAGTCGCAAATCCGGCCTGCCGAGTCCCTGTTGCGCAAAGTCAGCCCAGGGCAGATGCCGCCGGCTGGCGGGGTGGAGAGGTTTCTCTTGGCGTTGGCAAGGGGGGCGGTTAGTTTGCAAGGAATGTTGACGCTTGAACATCTGGCCGGATTGATTGAAAGCCATCGTTCCGCGGCCGGCGCCCAGGTTCGGTCGTTCCCTATTGGCGGCCGTCATTTTGACTTCCAGTCCCGTCCGGCCGTGATGGGGGTGGTCAACCTTTCCGCCGAATCCTGGTATCGCGAAAGCGTGTGTCTGACCACGGAAAGTGCGGTGCGGCGCGGCCATGTGCTTGCCGCTCAAGGCGCGGATATTATTGATCTGGGTGCCGAGTCCACCCTGTCCAACGCCGCCAGAGTGGGGGAGGGGGCGCAAAATTCAAAACTGCTTCCGGTGCTGAGGGAATTGCGGGCAGCCAACCTGCTTGTCTCCGTCGAGACCTATCAACCTTTGGTGACCCGGGCCTGCCTGGAGGCGGGGGCAAATGTGCTCAACCTGACCGGCACCGAGGGCGGAGAGGAGCTTTTTCGGATGGTTGCGGCGCATGATGCGGCCGTGATTCTTTGCCATGTTCAAGGCAGGAATGTGCGCGAGGTTGGGGATTTTGATCTGAATGGCGACCCGCTGGAGCGGATGCGCGATGAGTTCAGCAGGCAGATCGAGACGGCGCAGGCCTGTGGAGTGCGGAAAATTTTTGTGGATCCGGGGCTGGGGTTTTATTACCGCAATCTGCAGGACAGTGCGACCCGGATCCGGCATCAGATGCAGGTGTTTCTAAACACTTTCCGTCTGCGCACCCTCGGGTTCCCCGTTTGCCACGCACTGCCCCATGCTTTTGAGTTCTTTGGCGAGGAGGTGCGCGGCGCCGAGTCTTTCTTCGCTGTTCTGGCGGCGTTGGGCAAAACGGATTTGTTCCGGACCCATGAGGTTTCCAGGATCAAAGCCGTTCTGGACACTTTGAACGCCTATTGAAGCCGACGTGTCCGGATCCGACCGGCTTGGGGGCAGTCGATCCGGGCCAAGCGCCGGCGTCGCCCTTCGATGGAGGGTGTTCCCTGCGGCAGCCCTTTGGGAAACTCTGCGGCGCTGTATGAAAAACCCGGACCCGAAATCGTGGGATTCGGGGCCCGGGCAACTGACATCACTCCGGGGCTAGGAGCAACCGAGGCTTTCGCCGCAGTTCAGGCACTTGTAGCAGGCCCCGTTGCGCACCACCACGTTGCCGCAGTTCGGACAGGTCGGAGCGTCCTGTTGAAAATGCGCAATGGAATCATTGAGCTTGCGCACCGCCTGATGCCCGTTGCCCCTGCCATTGTTGGATTTAATGCTCAGGATGGCGTCATCTGCTGCAACGGGGAGGTCAGGGACGGGGCGGTTCAATTTTTTTTTGAGCTCTTCCAGCAGGCCGGGGATTGCCAGCTCGGGCTGATTGCGCCCTTGGACGCTGCTCTCGCGATATCCGGGCACAAACTGCAAGCCCATCCAGCGGAAGACGTAGTCTGTGATGGAATACGCGTTGCGGATCTCCACATTCTTGGTGAAGCCCGACGGCTCGAATCGCACATGGGCGAATTTCTTGACCAGTGCCTCCAGCGGCACCCCGTATTGCAGCGCCAGACTGGTTAGCGTCCCGATCCCGTCCATCAAGCCGCCGATAGTGGAGCCTTCCTTGGACATGGTGATGAACAGTTCGCCGGGCAGGCCGTCGTCAAAGAGGCCGACGGTCAGGTAGCCTTCATGGCCGGCGATGTCGAATTTGTGTGTGATGGCGGTGCGGGTGTCGGAGAGCCGGCGGCGCAGGGGCTGGCCGGACTGTTTGCGCAACTGGGCCAGTTCGGCTTCGAGCTCCTCGATCCGGTCGGAGACCACGCCGTTTTCGGCTGGCTTGGTCTTGGCCCCGCCTTCGTTGGTCTTTTTCGTGTTGAGCGGCTGGGAGCGCTTCGAGCCGTCGCGGTAGATGGCGACGCATTTCAATCCCATCTTCCAAGCTTCCATGTAGGCATCGCGGATCTCCGCCACGGTGCTTTCGTTGGGCATGTTGACGGTCTTGGAGATCGCCCCGCTGATGAAGGGTTGGGCTGCGCCCATCATTTTCAAATGGGCCTGATAGCTGATGCTGCGCTTGCCGCGATAGGGTTTGAAGGCGCAGTCGAACACCTCCAAATGCTTGGGATTGAGTCCGCTAGGGATTGAGGCTCCGGCTTCCTCGACGTCCTCAATGGTGTCGAATTTTTCGATGTGGGCGATGATGTTTTTGATTTGGGTCTCGCCGTAGTCAAGCCGCCGGAGGGCGTCGGGGACGCCGCGGTTGACGATTTTCAGCATGCCGCCCCCGGCCAGCAGTTTGTATTTCACCAGCGCAATGTCCGGCTCCACACCGGTCGTGTCGCAGTCCATCAGAAAGGCGATGGTGCCGGTGGGCGCCAGCACGGTCACCTGCGCGTTGCGGTAGCCAGCTTCCTGACCCCGGGCTAGCGCATGGTCCCAGCAGTGGCGCGCCTCGTCTTTTAAATACCCGAACTCCTCGCTGGGATGAATCTGTTCCACGGCGTCGCGATGGAGTTTGATGACGCCAAGCATGGACTCGACGTTGTCCTTGGCCGCTGTTTTGGCAACGCCCGAGCAACGCGCGTCGTGGTAGCCGGCAAAAGGGCCGACCTTGGAGGCGATTTCGGCGCTTTGCTCGTAGGCATGCCCGGTCATGATCGCGGTGATCGCGCCGGCGAGTGCGCGACCTCCGTCCGAGTCGTAGGGCAATCCATAGCTCATGCACAGGGAGCCGAGGTTGGCATAGCCCAGGCCCAGGGTGCGGAACACGTGTGAGTTCTCGGCGATTTCCTTGGTCGGATAGCTGGCATTGTCCACCAGGATTTCCTGGGCGGTGATGAACAGGCGCACGGCGGCCTTGAAGCGGTCCACCTCGAATTTGCCGTCCTCGCGTTTGAACTTCATCAGGTTCAGCGACGCGAGATTGCAAGCGGTGTTATTGACGAAAACGTATTCGCTGCACGGATTGGTGGAGTGAATGGGTTCGGTGCCCTTGCAGGTATGCCATTTTTGGATGGCCCCGTCATATTGCATGCCGGGATCGCCGCAGATCCAGGTGCCTTCGGCAATCTTGTTGAGGAGTGTGCTGGCGTCTTTCTTCTGGAGCGGCTCGTTGCTCGTGATCGTCCGGGTCCACCATTCCTTGCCTTCCAGAGCGGCCTGCATGAATTCGTCGCTGGCGCGCACGGAGAGGTTTTCATTCTGATACATGACGCTGCCGTAAGCGTCCCCGTTGTAGCTGCCATCGTAGCCTTGTTCGATCAGCGCCCAGGCTTTTTTCTCCTCTTTTTGCTTGGCGTCGATGAATTCCTCGATGTCCCCGTGCCAGTCGCGCAGGGTGTTCATCTTGGCCGCGCGGCGGGTTTTTCCGCCGGACTTCACCACATTGGCCACCTGGTCATAGACTTTCAGGAAACTCATCGGCCCGCTGGGCCGCCCGCCGCCGCTGAGCTTCTCCCTGCTGGAGCGGATTGGGGTGAGGTCTGTGCCGGTGCCGGAGCCGTATTTGAAGAGCATCGCCTCGCTGTAGGCCAGGCGCATGATGTCCTCCATGTTGTCTTGGACGGACTGGATGAAGCACGCGCTGCCTTGGGGGTATTCGTATTGGGTGTTGGCGCGCTCGGCCTGACCGGTCTGGGGATTGAAAAACCAGTTGCCTTTGCCGGAGTTTTTGCCGACCCCGTATTCATGATAGAGCCCCACATTGAACCAGACCGGAGAATTGAAGGCCCCGTACTGGTTCACGCATAACCAAGTCAGTTCCTCATAGAAAATCTCCCCGTCCGACTTGCTGAAATAGCCATCTTTCACCCCCCAGTCCGCAATGGTGCGGGTAATGCGGTGGATGAGCTGGCGCACCGAGGTTTCCCGCTCGGGAGTGTTTTGCTCCCCGTAGAAGTATTTGGAGACGACGACTTTGGTGGCCAGTTGGGACCAAGATTTTGGCACCTCGACGTTTTCCTGCTTGAAAATGACCTTGCCGGCATCGTCAGTGATCTCGGCCACGCGCTGCTCCCATTCCAACTGGTCAAAGGGTTTCACCTTGGCATCGCTAAAAACGCGCTGGACGCGCAACGAACGGGAAGGCGTCTGGGCTGTTTTGCGGCTGCTGCGGCCTGCCTGCAATTCGGTCCCGCGGCGGTGCTTGGGCAGGGGTGTGGGCAAAGTTTCTTCGCGTGCGTCTATCATGGTTTCCTCGCGTGTGTAGGGTGCGCTCGGCTCGGGCGGCTTTTGGTTATTCGGGTTCGTTCCAAACGATTTTGTTTTATCCCAGTGGAAGAAAACACCCACCATTAGTGGGGGAACGCGTCAAATTTATCACTACTGCTTGGGGTGACAAGTAAAATTTGAAAAAATCAGCCGAAGTTGTTCGCCGTCAAAAACAGATGGAAATCAGCGCGGCTCAAGTGTTTTTAGAGTTGTTCGCATCGGCTGAAAAACGGCGGTGAACAACTCAGTCCAGAAACCATCCCCCGCACATCAAGTCAAACCCGGCTGTCTTCCAGGTTGCGCTCCGTGCTAAGCCGATTGAGCCATCCGTCTGAGCCGCCGCTTCAAAGCGCCGACAGGCCCGGTGCAGGTCCGGCGCGATCGAATCATGAAGGCTCATGGGCTGTGCAAGAAATGCCGATGTAATCACAATTTAAGGGGAGCCAGACGGAGCCTTAAACCTAATCTTGTCAGGGCTGGCGCGAGCACGGCGTTTGTGAAGGGGGACAAACCGCCGACCGCGCCGGCTCCAGCAAATGATTACCGCCCGATCCAACCACAAGCAAAGTCGATTGACCGAGGTAATGAAGCATGCCAGCGGCGACCCGCGTTTCCGCATTCTGGAGGTGCATCTTAAAAAACACCAGTTCCGCCAAGATGCCCTTATCGAGGTGCTCCACAAAGCGCAGGAGTTGTTTGGATGCCTGGAGCCCGATCTTCTCTTGTTTGTGGCCTGCAAGCTGAAACTGCCGCCCAGCCGGGTCTATGGGGTGGCCACTTTTTACCATTATTTCCGGCTCAAGCCCCAGGGTTTGCATACCTGTGTGGTCTGTCTCGGCACCGCCTGCTACGTCAAGGGAGCGGACAAAATCCTGGAGGTCGTGCAGCAAACCCTTGGAATCCCCGCCGGTCAAACCACGCCGGACAACGGGGTGTCCCTCCTGACCGCCCGCTGCATTGGGGCCTGCGGCATTGCGCCAGCCGTGGTTTATGATGGCGCGATCGCCCCGCGACAAACCCCCGGGGCGGCACTGGACGCAATCGGACGATGGAGGCGGCCATGACACTTCATGATCTGCAGCAAATCAAAGAGAGGGAATTAGCGGCGCGCAAGCCCCTGACACTGCGCTGCTGCATGGCAGCGGGCTGCATGGCAGCGGCCTCCCAGCGGGTGCTGGAAGGATTGGAGGCCGCGGTGACTTCGGCCGGCTTACGGGATGAAGTGGAGGTGCGCCGGGTGGGTTGTCTGAAACTTTGCTGTGAAGGCCCGCTGGTCCAGGCCGATCCGGACGACCGGCTCTATGTCATGGTCGCGCCGGGGGACGCGCCATCCATTGTGGCCGGATTGAAGTCACCTCAGGCCAGCCTTCCGCAGGCGGATATGACGGCCGCCTTTTTCGCGCGGCAGCACTGTATTGTGCTCGCCAATAGCGGCAGGATCGATCCCGAGCGAATCGAGGGCTATATCGCGGCCGAGGGATACTTGGCTTTGCATGAGGTGCTCAATGAGGCAACCCCTCAGGACGCTGTCGAGACAATGGTCCGCAGCGGGCTGCGCGGGCGGGGCGGGGCGGGCTTTCCCACTGGAATCAAGTGGGGGACCGTTGCCAAGTCGGCCGGGGTGAAAAAGTACGTGGTCTGCAACGCCGACGAGGGCGATCCGGGCGCGTTCATGGACCGGAGCGTGTTGGAGAGCGACCCTCACAGCGTGCTGGAGGGCATGGCTATCGCGGCCTACGCCGTGGGGGCGGATCAGGGTTACATCTATGTCCGGGCGGAATACCCTCTGGCCATTGCGCGTCTTCAGATTGCGCTCAAGCAGGCCAGGCAGATTGGGGTGCTGGGCAGCGGCATTTTCGAGTCCCCCTTCCATTTTAACATCGACCTGCGGATCGGAGCCGGCGCATTTGTCTGCGGCGAGGAGACGGCACTCATGATGTCGGTCGAGGGCAAACGCGGCACACCCCGCCCCCGCCCCCCTTTCCCGGCGGAATCCGGTTTGTGGGGCTGCCCCACGCTCATCAACAATGTGGAAACCCTGGCCAATGTTTCGGCCATTTTCCGGCGGGGGGCGGACTGGTTTGCCGGAATCGGCACGGAGAAGAGCAAGGGCACGAAGGTTTTCGCCCTCGCCGGCAAAATAAAAAAAACCGGACTGATCGAAGTCCCTATGGGCACCCCGCTGCGCACGATCGTCGAGTCAATGGGCGGGGGCGCTCCCGATGGCCGCCGCATCAAGGCGGTGCAGACCGGCGGCCCCTCCGGCGGGTGCATCCCCGAGCAGCATCTCGATACTCCGGTGGACTATGAATCGCTGGGCAGACTTGGTTCCATAATGGGCTCCGGCGGGATGATTGTGATGGATGAGGGGACGAACATGGTGGACGTGGCGCGGTTCTTCATGGAATTCTGCATGGACGAGTCCTGTGGAAAATGTGTTCCCTGCCGGGCGGGCACTGTCCAGATGCACCATCTGCTGGACAAGATTGTCCGGCGTAAAGCCACCGCACAGGACCTGATCCGCTTGGAGGAATTGTGCGATATGGTGAAAAACACCAGCCTCTGCGGCCTTGGCCAGACCGCACCCAATCCCACCCTGAGCACCTTGCGATTCTTTCGCAGTGAGTATGAGGCGCTTCTCCATCCGGACCCCTACGGGCCGGCCGGCAAAACCGGAGCGGCTCTATTCCCTGAGGCTTTGGAGAAATAACGGGAGATTTTATGGGCGCAAAAACACTGATGATCGATGGCAGGCAGATCAGCGCGGCAGAGGGCGTGAGCGTTCTGGCCGCCGCCGGGGAGGCGGGCATCAAGATCCCGACTTTATGCCACTTGGACGGAGTCTACGATCCGGGTGCCTGCCGGCTGTGTCTGGTGGAGATCGGCGGTTTCACCAAACTCGTTCCGGCCTGCACGACCCATGTCGCCGAGGGAATGGAGGTGCTCACCAATACCGGTCGGCTGCGCCAGTATCGACTCATGATTCTCGAACTGCTTTTTGCCGAACGAAACCATGTTTGCGCCACCTGCGTCTCCAATGGGCATTGCGAACTCCAGACCCTGGCCTGCGAAAGCGGGATGGACCATGTCCGTTACGAATACCGGTTTCCGCACTGGGATATTGATATCACGCACGAACGATTCGGCATGGACCACAACCGTTGCGTGCTTTGCACCCGTTGTGTGCGCGTCTGTTGGCATGTCGAGGGTGCGGGCACCAAGAACGTCGCCGGCCGCGGCCGCCACTCCCGCATCATCACCGACCTCAATCTGCCCTGGGGGGAATCGGACTCTTGCACTTCCTGCGGAAAGTGCGTGCAGGCTTGTCCGACCGGGGCGCTGTTTGAAAAAGGGGCCACCGCCGGGGAAATGGAACACGACCGCGCACGCCTGGGGTTCATCGTCAACGCGCGGGAAAAACAACAATGGATTCCGCCCGAATGAAACCGCGTCTGGCTACTGTTTGGTTGGGCGGCTGTTCCGGCTGCCACATGTCATTCCTCGACCTGGACGAGCATCTGCTCACACTCGCCGAGCAGGTGGATATTGTTTTCAGTCCGCTGATGGATGTGAAGCATTACCCGGGCGGCGTGGATATCTGCTTGGTGGAAGGGGCGGCTTGCAACGAAGACCATGTGCGGATGCTTCACGACATCCGATCGCGCACCAGGGTGCTGGTCTCCTTTGGCGACTGCGCCGTCACCGGCAACGTGCCCGCGCTGCGCAATCAACTGGGCGCGGCGAATACGGAGGCCGTTTTGCAGTGCGCCTATATCGACCACGCTCAAGACCGCCCGACTCTGCCACACATGGACGGCATTGTGCCCCGGCTACTGGACCGCGTGGTGCCGGTGCATGAACTTGTGCCCGTGGAATATTTTTTGCCCGGTTGTCCCCCGCCGGCAGCCCGAATCCGCTTGATGCTCGATCATCTGTTGGGCGCGGGCCCCAGACCGTCCGGGCCGGATTTGAAATTTGGATGACGGGGGGCGGCTTTGCCTCCGCCTGTTTTCGAGCATGGAAATTTCAACATGTTTAATCGCATCGTCATAGATCCGGTCACCCGCATCGAAGGCCACGCCAAAATCAGCCTTTATCTTGACGAGGCCGGGCAGGTGGCCGATGCGGAGTTCCACGTGGTGGAATTCCGCGGGTTCGAGAAATTCTGCGAGGGCCGCCCCTATTCGGAGATGCCGGGCATCACCCAGCGCATTTGCGGGATCTGTCCCGTGAGCCACCTCCTGGCCTCGGCCCGGGCCGGCGACGCGCTCATGGCCGTTCAGATCCCGCCCGCCGCGGAAAAGCTGCGGCGGGTGATCAATCTGGGTCAGATTGTGCAGTCGCATGCCTTGAGTTTTTTCCATCTCAGTGCGCCCGACCTCCTGCTCGGCTGGGACAGTCCGCCGGCCCAACGCAATGTGTTCGGTCTGATGAAGTCCAACATTGACCTGACCCGGGCTGGAATCCGACTGCGGCAGTTCGGTCAGGAGGTCATTCAGACGGTGGGCGGTCAGAAGATCCATCCGGCTTGGGCGGTGCCTGGAGGCGTGCGCAGCGCCCTGTGCGCGGAGGGTCGGCGTAAACTTCTTGCTTGGCTGCCGGAGGCCTTCGCCACCACCAGCTCGGTATTGGACCTGTTCAAAAAAATTCTCGAGTCTCATCAGGAAGAGGTTCAAACCTTCGGCAATTTCCCCTCGCTCTTCATGGGCATGGTGACCGCAGACGGAAGCTGGGAACATCATGGCGGCAAACTGCGGTTCACCGACAGCCTGGGTGCCACAGTGGCCGACCAACTCGATCCCCAATGCTATCTGGAGTTCCTTGGCGAATCGGTCCAGACCTCGTCTTATTTGAAATCACCCTATTATCTGCCTCTGGGATTGACCGCCGGCATGTATCGCGTCGGCCCTCTGGCGCGGCTCAATGTTTGCAACCGCATGGGTGTGCCCCGGGCCGACGCCGAGCTGATTCGCTTCAAACAGATGGGGCGCGGAGCGGTTACATCCTCCTTCCTCTATCACTACGCCCGGCTGATCGAGATTCTGGCCTGTCTGGAGTGGCTTGAGCGCAGCCTCGAAGATCCCGGGCTGGTCGACGGTGATCTGCGGGCCGACGCCGGGATCAACTCCCTGCGGGGCGTCGGCGCGGGCGAAGCGCCGCGCGGCACGCTCTTTCATGATTACACCGTCGATCGCAATGGGCTTTTACAAAAAGTGAACCTCCTGGTCGCCACCGGACAGAACAATCTCGCCATGAACCAGACGGTCGCCCAGATCGCCCGCCATTACGTGCACGGTCGGGAGGTTCCCGAACCGATGCTCAACCGGATTGAACACGGAATCCGCTGTTACGACCCGTGTCTGAGCTGCTCGACCCATGCCGTCGGCCAGATGCCCTTGCACCTCCGGCTCATCGGGCCGGGTGGGGAACTCCTGCGTGAACTGACTCGCGGATGATCCAGATCATGACAAAACAAAGCGACAGCAGAAAGACGGACGCCAGTCCGACCCAACCCTCGGACACGCCCTCCGGGCTTCATGGTTGCCCGGGAGACGGCCTGGCCGGGAACCGCAACCAATCCAATTGCGGCCTTCTTATCATTGGCTATGGCAACACCCTGCGCGGTGACGACGGCGTCGGGCCCGCGGTCGCCACAGCCTTGGCGGCGCTCAATCTTCCGGGCGTGGAGTCCATCGCCTGTCAGCAACTTTCCCCCGAGCACGCCGCCGCTCTCGCCTTTGCTGACAAGGTTGTTTTTGTCGATGCCGCCATGGATCCGTTGCCGGAGGTTCAGTTGCGGCGGCTGGAACCGGATAACACGCCCCAGCTCCTGACCCACGCTGCGCATCCCAGGATGCTCTTGACGCTGGCGCGGGATGTTTTCGGTCATGCGCCCCAGGCATGGATGCTCACCATTCCCGGTTCGCATTTCAATTTTCGTGAGCATTTCTCCATTCTCGCCCAACGCGGTGTCGCCGAGGCGGTCGGGACCATTTGCGCCCTGCACCGGGGCGCGGCATGAATCGAGGCTCAAGATGCTTCGGGCCATGACTATCCCGGCCCGCACCCAATCCCACTGCAGGCGGTGGGTGCATTGGTTCGGATGGGTCCGCTTTCCGCCATGCAGTGCCCTGTAGGTTGGAGCCTCTACCCGCGAGGCAAGCCCGAGCACCCGGTGGAATGCGGTCATGGTATAGAACCTGCGGTTGAAGCGAAATGCGAATTCGTCGAGGCAGGCTTGCAGATGTTGTGGGTTTATGCCGTGGTGGGTGCCAAGTGCCCACGTATTTAGGTTTCAGCGCACGAGGTGAATCGTCGGCAGCGCCTGCTCGTTTTTTTATGATCGCCAACGGGTATCGTCGGCTTCTGGTTGTAGCCCAGTGCGTTCAGGCCGTTGTGACCGGCCCAGACATCTGTGATAGTGCAGCTCTTGGGTTGTATCCGACCGGCGGATCCATGCCTCAGGGTGCGCAGATTTCCTGATCAAGAAGGTTCGGATGTCTTGGCCCGCTACCTGACCCAGGCTTGCGGTGTGAGGTTTTTCACCTCGGCAGTGCTCACGGTTCCAATCCTAGGC
>CAIQOK010000113.1 GCA_903873415.1 uncultured Verrucomicrobiota bacterium
GGCAGCAGTTCCACTTACGATTTTGATGACTCGGGTTTTGATGGCTCTTTGGGTTATGGCTGTTTCCAAGTTCACAACCTGTCCTCCAATCCGAAGCAGACGGTCTTTGCATGGAACAACCACGGTTCCTACAATCCGGACATTGGGTTCGGCAATAGCCCCGGCTCCAATCCGGACTGGACTTTCTACGGGCCGATGTCGCGCCTCTCAATTGCCACCTGGAAACTTCAGATCTTCATCGGATCCGGAGCATCCGCCCAGGTGGCGCCCGCCACTCCCGTGCTCGCCTCCGTTCCAAGTGCATCTCTCCTGACGTATGGCCAGCCCTTGAGCGCCACGCCCCTGAGCGGCGGTTCGGTGACGAACACCTCAGGCGCCGCAGTTCCCGGCACCTTCGCTTTTACTTACCCCTCGGCGTTTCCTTCTGTCGGAACCACGAACGCTTCGGTGACCTTTACTCCTGCGGACACAGCCAGTTACAACACGGTGACGACGACGGTGAGCGTGACGGTGGGGAAGGCGACACCGGCGATAACGACCGTGCCCACGGCGTCGGCTTTGGCGTATGGCCAGGCGCTCAGTGCGTCGGTATTGAGTTCCGGGGTGGCGAGTGTGGCTGGAACGTTTTCGTTCACGACGCCCGCGACGATTCCTGCGGCTGGCACGACGAGCCAGGGGGTGACATTTACTCCTGCGGACACGGCGAGCTACAACACGGTGACGACGACGGTGAGTGTGACGGTGGGGAAGGCGACGCCGACGATAACGACTGCGCCGACGGCGTCGGCTCTGACGTATGGCCAGGCGCTGAGTGCGTCTTCGCTGAGTTCTGGAGTGGCGAGTGTGGCTGGGACGTTTTCGTTCACGACCCCCGCAACGATTCCTGCGGCTGGCACGACGAGCCAAGGAGTCACGTTCACCCCCTCGGATATAGCGAGCTATAACATAGTGACGACGACGGTGAGTGTGACGGTGGGGAAGGCGACGCCGACGATAACGACTGCGCCGACGGCGTCGGTTCTGACGTATGGTCAGGCGCTGAGTTCGTCCACGCTGAGTTCTGGAGTGGCGAGTGTGGCCGGGACGTTTTCGTTCACGACCTCCGCGGCGACTCCTGCGGTGGGCACGACAAGCCAAGGGGTTACGTTCACGCCTTTGGACATAGCGAGCTACAACATAGTGACGACGACGGTGAGTGTGACGGTGGGGAAGGCGACGCCGACGATAACGACTGTGCCTGTGGCTTCGGCTCTGACGATCGGTCAGGCGCTGAGTGCGTCCACGTTAAGTTCTGGAGTGGCGAGTGTGGCCGGGACGTTTTCGTTCACGACCCCCTCGACGATTCCTGCGGGTGGCACGACTAGCCAAGGGGTGACCTTTACTCCCGCGAACACGGCGAACTACAACACGGTGACGACGACGGTGAATGTGACGGTAATCAAGTCGACGCCGACGATAACGACTGCGCCGACGGCGTCGGCTCTGACGTATGGTCAGGCGCTGAGTGCCTCCACGTTGAGTTCTGGAGTGGCGAGTGTGGCCGGGACGTTTTCGTTCACAACCCCCGCGACGATTCCTGCGGTCGGCACGACGAGTCAGGGGGTGACCTTTACTCCTGCGGACGCAGCCAGCTGCAACACGGTGACGACGACGGTGGGCGTAACGGTGGGGAAGGCGACACCGGCGATCACGACCGTGCCGACGGCGTCGGCTCTGGCGTATGGCCAGGCGCTCAGTGCGTCGGTATTGAGTTCCGGGGTGGCGAGTGTGGAAGGAACGGGTGTGGTTGGAACGTTTGCGTTCACGACGCCCTCGACGATTCCCGCATTGGGCACGACCAGTCAGGGGGTGACGTTTACTCCTGCGGACACCGGGAGCTACAACACGGTGACGACGACGGTGAGTGTGACGGTCGGGGCAGCCGGGGTGACGATCACTACGGCTCCTGTGGCGAGCCAGCTCGTGGATGGTCAGGCGCTGAGTGATTCGACTTTGAGCGGCGGGGTGGCGAGCGTGCCCGGGACTTTTTCTTTCACGATCCCTTTTCTGGTTCCTGCGATTGGGACTTCCAGCCAGAGTGTGACGTTCACACCGACGGCCTCAGGCAGCTATACCCCCGTAAGTCTTCCGGTCAATGTGACCGTGGTGGCCAAGACGGTTCCGGTCATTAGTGTTCTGCCCACAGCCTCCCTGTTGGGCCGGGGCCAGGCACTGGGGAACGCATCGTTGAGCGGGGGGGTTGCGAATGTTCCAGGCACATTTGCTTTCAGCAGCCCGGCCGCGGTTCCTCCCACTGGAACGAGTAGCCAATCGATCACATTCACCCCTGCGGACTCGGTGCGCTACGCGAGTGTGACCGCCACGGTGGCAGTGACGGCGTCCAAGGAGACGCCGGTGGTGAGCGTGTTGCCGGCGGCTTCAGAGATCACCTATGGCCAGGCACTAAGCGCATCGGTCTTGCGGGGAGGGACTGCGAATGTGGCTGGGACGTTTGCGTTCACCACCGGCTCGATTTTGCCGCCAACCGGTCAGGGCAATCAGAGCGTGACCTTCACCCCTGCCGACACGGTGAATTACAGTACGGTGACGGTTTTGGTGGGTCTGCTGGTGAACAAGGCCACGCCGCGGATCACTAAAGCGCCTTCGGCCACCTCTCTGGTTTATGGTCAGGCTTTGAGCGCCAGTTCCTTGAGTGGGGGCACTGCCAGTGTGGCGGGCAGTTTCGCATTCAGCGACGCGACCCTCATTCCCGCCGCCGGACTGAGCGGCCAGAGTGCGGTGTTTACTCCGACCGATACGGTCAATTACACCACCGAGTTGACAACGGTAACGGTGTCCGTCTCCAAGGCGACCCCGGTGATCACGGTCGTTCCCACCGCGAGCGACCTGAACTTTGGCCAGTCTCTGGCCGACTCGGTGTTGCGATCGGGTTCGGCAACTGTTCCGGGGACGTTTGCGTTCCAATATCCAGCCACCAAACCCACTTCCGGGGCCAACGATCAGAGTGTGGTGTTCACGCCGGCGGATTTGCTCAATTACAACACCACGAACTTCACCGTCCGGGTGGTGGTGGGTGCCAAGCCCGTGCCGGTGATCAACGTGATTCCAATGGCCGGCGCGCTGACCTACGGCCAAAGTTTGAATGTCGCGGGTCTCAGCGGCGGTTCGGCCAGTGTGCCCGGAACCTTCACATTCGCCTCTCCCGGCACCGTTCCCCAGGCCGGAACTGCCAGCCAGTCGGTGGTTTTCACTCCCAGTGACTCGGCAAACTACGGGTCGGCCTCCCTGAGCGTAAATGTGACGGTTGCCAAGGCAACCCCCACTGTGCTGACCTTGCCCGCTGCCTCCTTGATCACTTATGGCCACGCTCTGTCGGCGTCGAGCCTGAGCGGCGGGGCTGCGAGTGAGTCGGGGGCGTTCGCTTTCGTCTCCCCCTCGCTTCTGCCCCAAGCGGGTGTTGGCAGCCAGAGCATCGTCTTCACCCCGACGGACGGGGCTAACTACAATCCTGTCACAACGGTGGTGCCCGTGACGGTGTCGAAGCAAACCCCTGTGTTGCGCACCCAGCCTAGTGCGGACTCTTTGGTGTATGGCGAGAACTTCGGCGCCAGCCAGTTGATTGGGGGAAGTGTGGTCAACGCCAGCGGAGTCGCCATTCCGGGTGTGTTTTCGTTCACCGTGCTGGTCGGAGTGCCCAATGTGGGTGTCACCAACGCCTCTGTAACCTTCACGCCGACGGACTCTGGCAATTACAATCCGGTCATCACTTTGGTCCCAGTCACCGTTGGGGCCCAGTCCACCGCGGTGACTTTGGCGCCGACGGCTTCGCCGATTGTCTACGGCCAGACATTCAGCTCATCGGTCCTGTCCGGGGGGCAAGCCACAGACCCCAACGGAGTGGTCGTGCCCGGGGCGTTCACCTTCACGAGCCCCTCGACGGCACCGGTTGCCGGCACGGCCGCAGCCGCCGTCACATTCACTCCGGACGACAGGCTGCGCTACATCGGATCCGCCTCGGCTGTCAGTGTCCCTGTTTCCAAGCAGACCCCGGTTTTGTCGACGCCGCCGACGCCCACGCAAATTGAAAACGGCCAGCCGTTCAGGGCGTCTTTGCTGAGTGGGGGGGTGGCGCAAAATTCCGCTGGAACTGTTGTGCCCGGGGTCTTCGCCTATGTGCTTTCGGATGCGGTGCCGTTAGTTGGAACCACAAACGCACCCATCGCGTTCACGCCAACCGACACTGCCAATTACAACCTCAAGAGCAGCACTGTCAGTCTGACTGTGGGTAAAGGCTCCCCCTTGCTCAAGACCGCTCCGGTTCCCTCTGATCTGACCTACGGCCAGGCGTTAAGTCTCTCGGTGCTGACTGGAGGTAAGACGGTCAACGCGGTGGGGAGCAATGTCCCTGGGACATTTACATTCACATCCCCCTCCACGGTCCCTTCAGCCGGAGACGTCACTGTGTCCGTCACGTTTACACCGAGCGACCCGGCCGGCTACAAGCTGGCCACCAACGGGGTCGTCATCCATGTCAATCCCGCCACGCCTCGGATCACGGTCAATCCGACACCGTCGACCCTCTACTTCGGGCAGAGCCTGGGAGACGGGACGTTCAGTGGCGGCACGGTTGTGGACATCAGCGGAAACGCGCTGGCGGGTTATTTTTCGTATACGAGACTGAACTTCCAACCTGCAGTGGGCTCAGCGAGTACGGCCATTTTGTTTACTCCGACAGGCAACGCAAACTACGCCGCAGCAACCGGGGCGGTGTCGGTGACAACGCAGCGGGGCATCCCCGTGGTATCAACGCTGCCCACCGCAAGGCAATTGGGCTATGGTCAGCCTCTGAGCTACTCTCTTCTCACCGGTGGGAGGGTGACCAGTTCCGGGGGCCTTACGTTGGACGGCACTTTCAGTTTTACCTCACCGACTAACGTGCCGAGCGCGTTGGGCGACTCCACCAACAATTTTACGTTCAGCCCGTACGACAATGCTAACTATCAACCCATGACGGGCAGAGTTACGGTGGTTGTCGGCAAGGGATCCCCCGTGGTTGCTTCCCTGCCGACTGCCTCCAAGATCACCTACTACCAGCCCTTCAAACGCTCGACTCTAACCGGGGGCAGCGCGACCAATGCGGCCGGGACGGCGGTATCCGGCACATTCAGCTTTGATGCGCCTAATGGAGTCCCCCAGGCGGGCACCACAAATGCCATAGTGGTATTCACCCCTGCTGACTCCACAAAATACAATACGTCGACGACCCGGGTTTTTGTGGATGTGAACCAGCAGATTCCAAGCATTTACATTTTGCCCACGCTGGCCGGGTTGACCTATCCGCAGACCTTCAATAACTCGTCCTTTACCGGCGGGCAGGTGACCAACAGCGTCGAACAGGCGGGAGTGCCGGTGGCTGGCACCTGGGTGTTCTCCAATCCAGGGGCGAAGACCAATGCGGGAACGTCTCAGGTGTCCGTCATTTTCATTCCAGAGGACTCTGCCAACTACAATAACGTTTCCGGTTATGCCAGCCTGACTGTGTCAAAGGCGACACCCTTGATCACTTCCGCGGTGAGCGCTTCCTCCCTGAACTACGGCCAGACGTTGAGTTCCTCGACGCTGAGTGGCGGGCAGGCCAACGTGGCGGGTAGCTTTGCATTCACTACCCCGACCACACTGCCCTCGGTGGGTTCGTCGGTTCAGGATGTGACCTTCACACCGACGGACTCGGTCAATTACAATACGGCGGCGACAACGGTGACAGTGAGTGTGGGCAAACGAATCGTAGGCATCAAGGTTTCGCCGACCGCTTCGGGATTGACCTACGGATCGCCGTTCAGCGCGTGCACTTTGTCCACCAGCTCAACAATAGGGGTCGCGACCAATTCGAGCGGAGCCGCAGTGGCAGGAACCTTTACCTTCACTGCCCCGTCGGGGGTTCCGAATGTGGGCACCACCAATGCGTCGATCGTATTCACACCCACGGACACCACCAATTATTTGACGGCGTCGGGGACTGTGAGCGTGGTTGTTTCCAAGCAGGCCGTAGGAATCCAGCTGTATCCCGCCGGCACTGTCAAAGTAAAACTTGCTTTTACAGCCGCCACATTCAACGGGGGTAATGTGACCAACCTGACCGGTGGAAGTGTTCCCGGAACGTTCTCCTGTGCCAGCACCACCATTGCTAACTCCATTGGGTCGTCAAATGTGACCGTCACGTTTACTCCCACTGATGCCGCCAACTACAACACGGTCTCCGCGACGATGTCCATCAAAGTGGTGGCCGAAATTGTCGCTGTTAAGAACCTGCCATCGCTCTCAGCCATCACTCAAGGCCAGACGGTGAATTCGGCGAACGTAGGCAGTGACGGCGTGGTTACAAATAGCAGCGGCACAGCGGTCTCCGGCACGTTTGCCTTTTCAACAGCCGTCAAGGCCATCACCCCCGCGGTTTACGGCGTTACCAACATTGACATAATTTGGACCCCTGCGACAGCCAGCACAAATTATAGCAGTATCACCAATAAGATAGCTCTTCAGGTCAACCCGATAGCGATCTCCTTTAGCACCCTGCCAACAGCGAGCTCTCTCGCTTACCTTCGTCCTCTCAGTTACGGAAGCCTAAGCGGGACGGTGGTGAAGGATGGGGCCAACACCACGATCCAAGGGACCACGGTATTTACCGCAGCTTCGTCTCTCCCGGATGCGGGCAGCAGCAGCGTTTCTGTCACCTTTACACCGTCGAACACGAACAGCTATCAGCAAATCAGCACGAACATTACCGTGAGTGTGGCGAAGTCGACGCCGGTCATTGCGGTCCTCCCGCTGCCGGGACAGCTGGCATACGGCCAAACCTTCAGGAATTCAAACCTGTCGAACGGCACCGCGACAAATATTAACGGAGGCACCGTGTCGGGTAGTTTCGCGTATGTCTCCCTAGGGGATGTGCCCTTGGCCGGAGTGACCAATGCTGCGGTGGTGTTCACTCCGTCCGATGGGGCCAACTATTCCGCGTGCAACGGCACTGTCAGTGTCAATGTCTCCAAGGCGGATCCGTATCTTTACACAACACCAACCGCTTCTAGCCTGGTTTATAGTCAGCCCTTGAGGGCCTCGGCTCTTACGGGGGGAGTTGTTCGGGGCGCGAAGGAAAATGCCCCGTTCAAAATCAATACAAGCAGTCTAAACGGTTTCCTTAACTCTCTTGGCAACGCTGTTCTAAGTGCCTTTCAGCAAGCCGTGAATGCGGACAATCTGGCACTATCGAAAGTGAATGTTGCCGGTGTCTTTTCTTTTGATAATCCCTATCAGGTTCCCGGGATGGGGACGACGAATGTTCCCATCACATTTGTTCCAACCGATACCACTAACTACAACAGTATAAAAACCAGCGTGAATGTCGTCGTGGCCAAGGCGGATTCGCTGGTGGCTATCAGTCCGTTGGCATCGGATATTTACTATCCGCAACCTAATAAAAAATCCCTTCTTACCGGCGGGTTGGTGACCAATAAGGTTGGCGATGAGATTCTCGGCGATTTCATTTTCACAAGTCCGGATGCCACCAATCAACCCGGCAATCAGAGCTTATCGGTTACGTTTATCCCCTCCGACACCACGCACTACAACATGGCTGTGGTGTCGGTGTATATGAATGTTTTCCGGGCAACTTCCGCTATCAGCAACGCGCCGTCGGCCAGTGCGATTAATTTCGGCCAGGCTCTAAGTAATTCCACCTTGACCGGAGGCAAGGCCGTAGACCAACAGGGAAAACTGTTGGACGGAGGTTTTAGCTTTGTCGATGCGACTGTTCGTCCCAGCTCCGGACTCAATTCGGCTGCCGTTCAATTCACCCCGACCGATGCCACCCATTATTCAGGGTTCACCAACAACATCTCTCTGATGGTGAACCAAGTGCAGCCGGATCTTACCGCTCCCACTCCGACGGACATCATGTGGGGGCAGAACTTTACCAATTCGAGGCTCATGAATGGGTCTGCTGTCAACCCCTACAGCAGCGCCGCCGTAGCCGGAACCTTCTCTTTTGTCATCACCAACGGTGTTCCGGAAGTTGGCGACACCAATCTGTCCGTTGTTTTCAATCCTGTTGACACCAATAACTACCTGACCAAACGATGTCAGGTAACATTGCATGTCAACCCTCAAACCACCGTTTTGTCGGGGCTCTCAGCGTCTCCTCTCAATTACGGCCAGCCCAACAGCTTATCCACCCTGAGTGGCGGGGTGGCCACCAACCTGAGCAAGATCAGTGTGCCCGGACTTTTCGCGTGGACTTACCCCAACCAGATCTCCGGCGCAGGTTCAACACCCACATCCGTCACCTTTACACCGGCCGACAGGATCCACTATGCCACCACCACCACCAATGTGCAGTTGATGGTTTCCAAGGTGACGCCCACAGTCACTGCTCCCGCCTCGTCCACCCTGACTTATGGACAGAGTTACGCCAATTCCACGTTCGCGGGAGGCAATGCGGTCAACCCATTCAACGGTTTGGCGGTTCCCGGAACCTTTTCGTACCCCGACACCAGCGGGGTTCCATCCGCCGGTACCAACTATCTCTCGGCTCTCTTCACGGCGACGGATCAAGTCGACTACAATCAAGCCTCGACTCAGGTTCGGATCATCGTAAACAAGCGGAGTCTGAGTCTGACCGCGCCGGCGGCTGGTGCCATAGGCGTGGGCCAGCGTTTGGGGGCTTCGGTGCTTTCGGGGGGCTCGGCGATGAATTTGTTCACCCGGGCGAATGTTTCCGGGGTCTTTGCCTTTGTCTATGGCAATGCGATTCCCGGGGTGGGTGTTACGAATGCACTGGTCCAGTTCACCCCCTCGGACACGGCCAATTTTATTCCCGCTACGGTGTCTGTTCCTGTCACCGTAGGTAAGCAGATTCCCCTGCTTACCCCGCCCGTTGCCACACCGCTGACTTACGGCTTGGCATTGTCGGCATCCACTCTGCAAGGTGGGACCGCCACCAACGGTGTCACCGGAGCGAGTGTTCCTGGTGTCTTTACTTTCACCACGCCTGCCACCCGTCCTGGGGCTGGCGTGACCAATGTCGCGGTGACGTTCACCCCCGCCGATGCGACCCTGTATGCCCCGGCGACAACGATTGTTTCAGTGACGGTATCCCGACAGACCCCCGTGGTATCGATTCCGCCGTCCGCAAGTGACGTGTCTTTCAGCCTGGCTCTTAAAACGTCCCGGCTTACCGGAGGCACCGTCACCAATGCCGACGGCACCGTCCTGTCAGGCTCCTATAGTTTCAGCTTCCCTGATTCGATTCCGGACATAGGAACGACGAAAGTGCCCGTCATTTTTCAGGCCGCCGATTCGGGTAACTATGCCCCTGCCGCCGCCTTGGTCAGTGTGTCGGTGATCAAGGCCACGCCCGTCGTTCAAGCTGCGCCTGCCGGTTCCACGATCACCTACGGTCAGGCCTTCAATCTATCCATATTGAGCGGCGGCTCGGCGACCAATCCGGCCGGAACAATTGTGTCGGGTCGTTTTTCCTACGCCCTGCCCAACGCAATGCCGCTTGCCGGAATCACGAACATTGGTGTTACTTTCCTTCCCGACGATGCCATTCGTTATAACAGTTGCCAGTCTAGCATAAGGCTTTCTGTGGATCGCCAAGGCACCGGTGTTCTGGTCCCGCCCTCCGCTTCGAGCCTTGCCTATGCCCAACCCTTGGCAGCCTCCAGCTTGACTGGCGGGACGGCCACGAACCGTTCCGGAATCGCCGTTCCGGGCTCCTTTGCATTCACAGCTCCCACCCTTGTTCCGGATCTGGGTGACACCAATGTGGTGGTCACATTCACTCCGCAAGACACAACCAATTATTATTCCGCCACCGGCACAGTGACCGTGACCTGCGGGGCGGGTGGCACGGTGGTTGCCGTTCCGCCCTATGCTTCGGGGTTGTTTTACACCCGCGTTCTTGGGGAGTCGTATCTTAGCGGTGGTGCGGCAACCAATTCGGCAGGCATCATTGTTTCCGGGTCCTTTAGCTTCTACTCCCCCGCGCTTGTGCCGCCGGGAGGAACGAACAACGTCGTTGTTGTTTTCACCCCGGACGACCCCGCCCATTACCTCAATTCCTTCGGCTCCACCAAGGTGGTGGTCACTCCTCTCAGGACGGCCGTGGCAGTGCGCCCTGTGTCGACCCCGCTGAATTACGGATCGACTCTGTCCGCATCGATCCTGAGCGGCGGGGCCGTGACCAATATTTATGGGGACCCGGTGGATGGTGTTTTCCGGTTTTCCAACCCCTCCGCGATCGCTCCGCTGGGAGTTAATGCCGTGCCCGTCACATTCACTCCAGCGGATGTATACAGTTATATAGCCACTGCAACCACGGCTGATGTCAAGGCGATCGCTTACTCGGCCGTTGTGGCTTGGGGGGAGAACGGATCCGGCCAATCCTCCGTTCCGACGTGGCTGCCGGGTTCCACGATGGTGGCAGCCGGCGGCCTGGTTTCATCGGTGGTTACCTTTGACGGACGTGTTGTGGTCTGGGGTGATAATTCCTACGGTCAGACCAACGTCCCGCCCGGCTTAGCCAATGTGAAGTCTCTGGCGGCTGGCTATCTGCATTTGGCCGCGCTGCGGTCGGATGGGACAGTGGTGGCTTGGGGCTACAACGCGTTTGGGCAGACCAATGTTCCTGCGGGGTTGCGCGGCGTGTCTGCTGTGTCAGCCGGGTATTTCCACACCGTCGCCTTGCAAAGCAACGGCGTGGTTGTCGTTTGGGGAGCGAACGTCAAAGGCCAGACCAATGTGCCCGCCGGCCTGAGCGGGGTAACCTCCGTGGCCGCCGGGGGTTATCATACCGCCGCTCTCCGTTTGGACGGGTCGGTCGTCCTCTGGGGGGATAACAGCCGGGGGCAATGCACCCTTCCGCAAGGTCTCGGTGCGGTCAGCGCGATTGCCGCCGGGAACTACTTCACGCTTGCGTTGAGGAGTGACGGAACGGTTTCGGCCTGGGGCGATAACAGCCGCGGTCAGACCTCGGTCCCGCCGGGGTTGAGCGGGGTGATCGCAATTGCTGCCGGGGGCACATTCGCTCTCGCCTTGAGGTCGGATGGTTCTGTTGTCGCCTGGGGTGAGAACAGCAGCGGTCAGACTGTCCTGCCAAGTGTGGTTTCCGGCGGTGTGATCGGGATTTCAGCAGGGGACCGGCACGCCGTGGCGCTGTGCCGCAATTCCGAAGTTCCCATGATCACAGCTCCTCCTCAGAGCCTGACCCTCAACGTTCTTTCCAATGCCCTGTTCTCCGTCGTGGCGACCGGCACCGCGCCGCTCAAATACCAGTGGCAGTTCAATGGTGCGCCCATTGCAGGCGCCACCAATTCGACCCTGGCGCTCACCGCCATCACGACCAATCAAGCCGGGCTGTACAGCGTGACGGTGCAAAATTATTATGACTCGATTACCAGCAGTGGGGCCCGGTTGACTGTCCTGATTCCTCCGTCCCAGCTCGGTTGGGGTGACAATTCGCGCGGTGCGGCGGCTCTGCCGTCAGACCTGAGCGGGATCTCCTCTTTCTCCGCTGGGGCGGGTTTCTCGGTGGCGCTTAAGGGTGATGGGACCGTTCGGGCTTGGGGTGACAACAGCTATGGTCAGACCAATGTTCCCGCCGGTCTGAACAACGTCTCCGCCGTCTCGGCTGGTTACGGTCATGTGTTGGCGCTGCTGACCAACGGCACGGTTCGGGCCTGGGGCTACAACCTGCTGGGCCAGACGAATGTTCCTGCGGGATTATCGGGAGTGATGCGGGTTGCGGCGGGGTATTTCTATTCTGCGGTGCTTCTCAGCAACGGCACGGTGACTGTCTGGGGCGACAAGTCTCATGGCCAGACCAATTGGCCCTCGGGCCTTTCCGGTGTCACCGCTCTGGCGGCCGGCGGGTATCATCTGGCCGCCCTACGGCTCGATGGCACGGTGGTGGCGTGGGGAGACAACACACGGGGACAGGCGACGGTGCCTACGGGTCTGAATGGGGTGGTGGCTTTGGCGGCCGGAGAGTTTTTCACCTTGGCCTTGAAGGCGGACGGGACGGTGACAGCGTGGGGGGACAATTCCAAGGGCCAGCTTTTGGTGCCTGCCGGGCTGAACGGGGTGGTATCCATCGCCGCCGGCGGGGCTTACGCCTTGGCTCTCAAGTCCGACGGGACAATGGTTGCGTGGGGCGATAACAGTTTGGGGCAAACCAAACTCCCTACGACCACGTCCGCGGTGAGTGGGATCAGTGCCGGATACACCCACGGACTGGCGCTGCTGAGGGATGCCCGGCTGCCGTCGATATTGACTCAGCCGCAAAGCCTTTCTGTGCAATATCTTTCCGCGGCAAGCTTCGCCGCCACCGCTTCGGGCTCGGATCCGCTGGGTTATCAATGGTATTTCGGCGGCCAACCCGTGGCCGGTGCAACGGCCAAGACGCTCTCATTGAGTCAGGTCCAGCCCTCCGCTGGCGGGAACTATTCGCTGGTGGTGACGAATTCCTACGGCAGTATCACCAGCCGGGTGGCATCACTGACGGTGCTGATTCCTCCGGCGTGGATGGCTTGGGGGGATTCGAGCCGAGGCTCAACCACGTTCCCGTCCGGGCTAGGCGGGGTCCGCTCGTTTGCCGCCGGGGCGGGTTTTTCCGTGGCGCTTCAGACCAATGGCACCGTGCTTGCATGGGGTGACAACACTTATGGCCAGACCAACGTGCCAACCGGACTGAGCGGGGTTTCAGCCATCTCCGCAGGCTACGGACATGGGCTTGCAGTCCAAAGCAACGGCCTGGTCAAGGCCTGGGGCTGGAACCTTAAAGGTCAGACGAATGTGCCCGCGACTCTGTCGGGCGTTATGGCGGTGGCGGCCGGATACTTTCACTCCAGTGCGCTTTTGAGTAACGGCACCGTCACGGTCTGGGGTGACGGGAGCCGGGGTCAGACCAACGTGCCGACCGCCTTGTCGGGAGTGACGGCGTTGGCGTCTGGAGGGTATCATCTTTTAGCACTGCGATTGGACGGCACGGTGGTGGCATGGGGTGACAACACCCGTGGCCAGAGCACGGTGCCCTTCGGCTTGAGCGGAGTGGTGGCAGTGTCTGCCGGGGAATATTTTAGTCTGGCTCTCAAATCCGACGGAACAGTGACTGCATGGGGTGACAACACCAAAGGTCAACTTCAGGTGCCTGCGGGATTGACTGGGGTTTTAGCCATCGCCGCCGGCGGGTCTCATGCACTTGCCATGAAGTCCGATGGCACTTTGGTGATGTGGGGGGACAACAGCCTGGGTCAAACCACCCTTGCGACTGCGCCCAACGGCATCACTTCCATCGCTGCGGGTTATACCCACTCCTTGGCCACATTGCGGGATGTGCGGTTGCCCTACATTTATACCCAACCGCAGAGTATCACGGCAAACACCCTAAGCAGCGCCAATTTCCAAGTCGTGGCGCTGGCCAGCGTTCCTCTTACCTATCAGTGGAAGCTCAACGGCGTTCCGATAGCCGGTGCCACCAATTCGGTTTTAAGTCTGTCGGGCGTTGCCGCAAGCCAAGCCGGCACTTACACCGTGGTTGTCACCTCGGACTATGCCAGTCTGTCCAGCAGCCCGGCAGTGCTTAATGTCGTCCCCGCCCCCACGGTCGTGGCGTGGGGTGACAACAGCCGCGGTGCGGTGGTGGTGCCGTCCGGCCTGGCCGGAATCCAAGCGCTCAAAGGCGGAGCAGGTTTTTCCGTGGCCCTGTTGACGAACGGGACCGTGGTGGCGTGGGGTGACAACACGTATGGCCAAACCAATGTGCCTGGGGGCCTGACGGGGGTTAGTGCGATTTCGGCTGGTTATGGGCACGTTTTGGCCTTACGCACCAATGGCTCCGTAATCTCTTGGGGCAATAACATCAAAGGCCAGACAAATGTTCCGGCCACATTGGCCAAGGTTGTGGGCCTGGCAGCCGGCTATTTCCACTCGGCAGTTCTCCTAAGCAATGGCACCGTCACCGTTTGGGGCGATAACAGTCTGCGCCAGACCAATGTGCCTGCCGGCTTGAGCGGCGTAACTGCCATCGCCGCGGGCGGATTTCATACGGCCGCCTTACGAGTGGACGGAAGCGTGGTTGCCTGGGGCGACAATAGCCGGGGTCAGACCAATGTCCCAGTTGGGTTGGGAGGGGTCAGCTCCATCTGCGCCGGGCAATATTTCACGATGGCCCTGAAAACGGACGGCACGGTGGTGGCGTGGGGCGATAACAGCCTTGGCCAGGCCAGCGTTCCGTCGGGATTGTCGGGGGTTGTGGCCATAGCGGCCGGGGGGGCTTATGCATTGGCACTCAAGTCCGACGGGTCGCTGGTGGCATGGGGCGACAATTCGTTGGGTCAAACACGCTTGCCCGTCGCCCCACTGGGGCTGAGTTCCATCGCCGCCGGTTACACCCATGCTCTGGCCACATTCCGCGATCCGCGCCTCCCTTATCTCAACGCACAGCCGCAAAGCCTGTCCCTCAACCTGAATTCCCCAGCCGCTTTTCAAGTGTCCGTGGTAGCCGGGGTTCCCGTCAGTTATCAATGGTGTTTTGGCGGAGTTCCCCTGTCCGGCTCCACGAATCAATCCCTGCTGCTCAATTCTGTCCAAACCAATCAGGTGGGCAGCTACACTGTGATCTCCAGCACGGATTACGGCAGTATCACCAGCAGCGTGGCGACCCTCTCCGTGATCGTGCCCGGCACCGTGGTGGCGTGGGGCGATAATCTGCGCGGGCAAAGCAGTGTCCCAGCCGGATTGGGCACGGTGATCGGTTTGGCGGCAGGTTCCGGTTTTTCGCTGGCCTTGAAAAATGACGGCACCCTTGTCGCTTGGGGAGATAACACCTACGGTCAGCGCACTGTTCCAGCCGCTTTGTCCGGGGTTTCGGCCGTGGCTGCGGGATACGGACATGCACTGGCTCTGCTGACGAACGGCACGGTCCGGGCTTGGGGCTACAACGTGCTTGGCCAAACCAACGTTCCATCCGGCTTGGGTAATGTGGCCGCGCTGACGGCAGGGTATTTCTATTCCGCCGGCCTGCTCAGCAATGGAACCGTCAGGGTTTGGGGCGACAACAGTCGCGGTCAGACAAACATCACCAAAGGCCTTTCCGGAGTCATCAGTCTGGCGGGAGGGGCCTATCATCTGCTCGCCTTGCGTGTCGATGGCACGGTGGTGGCATGGGGTGACAATAGCCGTGGCCAAACCGCAGTTCCGATCGGATTGAGCGGCGTAACCGCAGTGGCGGCAGGGGAGTATCATTCCCTCGCGCTCAAGTCCGATGGGACCGTGGTGGCATGGGGTGACAACTCCGCCGGCCAGTGCAGGGTCCCTGCGGGTCTGAGCGGTGTGAAATCCATTTCCGCCGGGCAGTCGTGGAATTTGGCCTTGCTCAATGACGGCCGCCTCGTGACTTGGGGCGATAACTCCAGCGGTCAGGCCTTATTTCCCAATAATCTGCCGGGGCTGTTTTCCATCGCCGCCGGCTCAACACATGGTCTGGGGTTGATAGGAGATTACCGCACGCCGCTGATCACATCGCCGCCGGGTTCCTTGGCCCTCACCGTGAATCAAACGGCTGTATTCAGTGTGTCCGCTTTCGGCTCCGGACCTTTCGTGTATCAGTGGAATAAGGACGGGGTTTTGCTGGCTGGAGCAACCAACTCGAGTTTGACTCTGCCCTATGCGCAGGTGGCCAATGCCGGTTCCTACCAAGTGGTGGTCGGCAATCCATGGCACAGCTCCACCAGCAGTGTTGCGTCCCTGACTCTGGCTGTTATCGCGCCTGTGATCAAAGCGCTGCCCGTCCCGAGCGGGCTCGTTTATGGTCAGTTACTTCAGGATTCATTCCTCAAGGGCGGGGCGGCCACCAATTTTCCGGGCTTGTTAGTCCCTGGCACCTTTAGCTATTTGAATCCGGCCACCCTACCTGAGCCCGGGACAAATGTGGTTCCGGTTGTTTTCAAACCCTTGGACACTCAGAACTATCTGTCCACAACAAGCACGGTAAAGGTGGCTGTCGCCTTGCAGCGTCCCGGAGTAACAGCGCCGCCCTCAGCCTCCGGCCTGAGTTACGGACAAACCTATAGGTTCTCCACATTAACCGGTGGGGTTGTCACCAGCGCCGCCGGCCAAACATTGCCCGGGACCTTCACCTTCCTGACTCCCGACCTGCTTCCCTACGGAGGTGTCAACGTGGCCGTCGTCTTCTTCACCCCTTCGGATACGGTGCACTACACCAGCGTCATCACCTTGACCACGGTGTCGGTGGGTTCGCAGCTTCCGCGCGTGGCAGTATTCCCGGCGGCCAGTACGATCACCTATGGCCAGCCACTGTCGGCTTCGAGCTTGAGCGGGGGTGCCGTCACAAATTCCGCGGGTGGCATTGTCTCCGGCACCTTTAGCTTTGGCGATCCCACTCCGGTGATCGGTGCTGGAACCAATCAGGTGTCCGTGACATTCACTCCCGCCGACCAAGTGGATTACAATCCCATTACCCTGACGGTTCCAGTGACCGTGATGAGGCAGGCGCCTGGGATTGCCGTTCCCCCAGTGGCATCCTCCCTTATTTATACCAAGCCCTTCAGTGCGTCCTCTTTGAGCGGCGGTTCCGCGACCAACCGGGCTGGTAACACAGTGCCGGGCTCATTCGCCTTCACTACCCCGTCCTCCGTGTTTAGTTCGAACAACCCGGCTGCGATGGTGACCTTCACCCCCGTCGACATCATCAACTACATGGCTGTCACGAACCCTGTGACGATACCCATTTTGTTGCAGACCCCTGTCACCGCCGCAGCCGCCTCCGGCACATCGATCACCTATGGACAGTCCTTTGGAGGATCGGTGATCAGCGGCGGGCTTATGACCAACCAAGTGGGCGGGGCCGTGGATGGGTCTTATGCGATCATGTTTCCGGATGTGAAGCCTGGGGCAGGTGTCGCAAATATCGCTGTGTTCTTCACCCCCTCCAACACCAACCTCTATCTGTCCAGCACAAGCACCGCCGTCGTCACGGTCAGCCCAATGCCGTTGACCGTGACGGCGACGAACCAGGCCAAGCCGTATGGTCAGGTGCTGACTTACGGGGCGGGCCAGACGGGATTCACCAGTGCAGGACTGCTCAATGGGGAAACCATAGGCAAGGTCACACTTACCGCCTCGGGCGGCGCAAGCAGTTCTTCCGCGCTGGGCACCTATACACTCACCCCCAGTGCGGCGACCGGCGGCACATTTTCTTCAGCCAACTATTCCATCTTGTATGTGTCAGGCACACTCACGGTTGGTAAGGCGGTCCTGAATATAACGCCCACCCCTGTCAGCAAGACATACGGCGACACCGTGTCGTTCGGTGCCGGAAAGACGGGTTTTACGGCGAGCGGTCTTGGGAATGGGGAAACGGTGGGAACCGTGACACTCACTGCGACTGGTGGAGGGACCGACGCATTGGCGGCGCCGGGCAATTATCCGCTTGTGGCAAGCGCCGCGACCGGCGGCACGTTTTCCGCCGGCAACTATACAGTCAATTATCTCCCCGGAACACTCACGGTGAATCCGAAACCGGAAACGGTCACAATCGCGTCATCCGACCTGACGCAGGCATTTGACGGAACCGCCAAGTCGGTGCGCGCCTACAGCACCCCCGACATATTGCCTGTTCAGGTAACCTACGATTACTCCCTATCCGCACCGACCAACATTGGAACCTATGTCGTGGTGGCAAGCATTGCTGATCCGAACTACGCCGGTGTGGCCACCGCCACTCTGGTGATTAGTCAGGCTGACACCAACTACACGGGTCCTCAGGTGGTCGGTGGTAATGGGACGATGACCGGTCTGGTCGCGGGGAACGTATCGATTCTGGCCGGCGGCAATCTGGTGGTCCAAAACGCCAAGTTCAGTTCGTCGGTGGCCGTCGCTCAAGGCGGCGCTCTGAGCGCCTCATCCAGCGGTTTCTCCGCCCCGGTGGATGTGGCGGTCGGCGCGACGGTGTCGGCGGACAACTCTGTTTTTTCCGGTCCTGTTACTTTGGCTGATGGTGGGACTGTGGGCGGCTCCGGTAGCACGTTCAGTTCTGTGGTTTCCGTGGCCGATGGGGGCACACTTTCCGGGTCGCAGGCGGTCTTCAATTCCCCCGTGAGCGTCTCCGACGGCGGCACTCTAGCCCCCGGCGGATCCCCCGGTCTTCAGACCTTCAGCGAAGGCCTTAGTTATTCTGTGAACTCCGGCATGGAGTGGGAGTTGTCGGATAATACGACAAACGGCCCCGGCATCAGTTTTGATCAGGTTGTCGTGGCAAAAGGCGCGCTCTCGATCGAGAATGGGGCGGTTCTAAACCTCATTTTCAACAGCCCACTGCATGATGGAACCCCCAGCTCGGTGGATTGGACGGACTCTTTCTGGGATCAGCCGCGGGCGTGGACGATCATCGACGCCTCAGGAGCTGATTCATTTACCGGTATTTTGACCATTGTGGACCTCGGTCCGGACAGTAATAACGAGCTGCTTGCCGACCATCGGCCCGGCGCAGGATTCGCGCTGCAGATCACCGGCCAGTTGCTGGTGCTCACGTATACGCCCAAAACACCAGGCGTGATCACCTTGTCCAACCTCAGCCAAAATTACGATGGCACCAGCCGCTCTGCCACCGCGCTAACGGAGCCGTCGGGACTTGCCGTGGCTCTCACCTACAACACTCTTACGGACGCCCCCACCAACGTTGGTAGTTATACGGTGGTCGGTCGCATTGTCGACGCATTTTGGAGCGGCGACGTGACCAATACGTTGGTGGTGAGCCAAGGCGTTTCAGTGGTCGCCCACCCGCCGACGGCCACCCCCCTGGTCTACGGCCAGTCCTATGCCGCCTCCACATTGACCGGCGGCGATGTCACCAACACCGCAGGCATGACTGTGCCGGGAACCTTCTTGTTCACTGACACCACCGTGGTTCCCGACCTTGGTGGCGGCAATGTCTCCGTTGCTTTTGTTCCCGATGACAAAGATAATTACGCTGGTGTTTCCTTAACTGTGCCATTGACGGTGGCGGCGCAAACACCGGTGGTCACTCCTCCCAGTCTGGCGGATCTGACTTTTGGGCAATCTCTACAGGAAGCAGGCGTTGCAGGCGGCGGCGCTGTTAATCCGGCGACCGGTCTGCCGGTGGCCGGGGCTTTTCGATTCCTAGACCCGACATCAATGCCAGGTGCGGGTGTCACCCAGGCAGCCTTGGTGTTTACGCCTTCCGACACCGCGAGGTATGGAGCGGTTAATCTTTCTGTTCCGGTGACAGTGCACCGTCAGGTCCTTTATCTTGCGTCAGCACCCGCGGCTTCGGATCTAGCCTACGGCCAGGCGCTGGGCAACGTGCGCTTGACGGGCGGGAATGTGACGAACGCGCAGGGCTCGACAGTGGAAGGCGCATTCACGTTGAGCTACACGAATGTTATTCCGGACGTTGGGCTCACCAATGTGGACGCTTTCTTCACTCCCGCTGACGCAACGGACTATCAATCCGTTGCGCTGACGGTCTCCATTCTTGTTCGCCCTGGCATTCCGCAACTTGACAGTCCGCCGTTGGTGGGAGCGATATCTTACGGCCAATCGATAGGATCTGTCGCCCTAAGTGGAGGCTCAATGACCAACGCGTTTGGCGGTGCGGCTATTCCCGGGTTGTTCGCATTCGCCGACCCGACCGTCCTCCCTCAGGCAGGTGTCACCAATGTGGATCTTTTATTCACACCGACCGACGGGGTGCGCTTCACCAATGCGACTCTGAGCGTGAGTGTGAACGTGGGTGCTATTGCCCTTACCATCACGGCATGGGACGCCGCCAAGGTTTATGGGGATCCGTTGACCTTTTTAGGAACTGAATTCGACGCAGTCGGGTTGGTTGGTTTCGACTCGGTCACGAGCGTGAGCATCCTCAGCGCTGGGGCGGGCAGTGCTGCGGCCGCCGGATCATACGCTGTTGTTCCCGCCGCCGCGCAGGGAATCGGGCTTCAAAACTATATCATCACTTATGTTCCCGGCTCACTTGTGGTGTCGCCGGCCCCATTGAGTCTGGAGGGGGTGGTTGCCGTGGCGAAGTATTATGATGGAACCAACGCCGCCAGCTTCTCGGGCGGCAGGCTTACAGGCGCGCGTAATGGCGACCAGCCTTGTTTCGTGACCGGTAGCGGTAGCTTTGGTGGTTCGTCCGCCGGCACGTGGCCGGTCGCCGTGTCGGGCTTTACTCTGGCCACAATCGGCGTGTCGACCAACTATTACCTCTCAGACCAGCCCTTCGTCGCAGATGCCCAGATCCAGCCGCGACCGGTCTCGGTGACCAACGGCTTGTCTGTTCTGCCAAAAATCTATGATCGATTCCCCTATGCACTGATTGCGAGCAATAGCGTTGCTCTAAGTGGGATCATCGACGCAGATACGAATCTCGTCTGGCTGAGCACGAATGGATATCAGGCGGGTTTCCAGCAAACAACCGCGGGGACAAATCTGACGGTGAACGTTGTCAGTCTCTCGCTTACCGGTGACATGGCCGCCAACTACACGCTGGTTCAGCCTGTCGTGCTGAATGGGGCCTCCATACTTCCTCAAACACCGGCTATTGTAGGCCTTCCCACGGCCGCACCGCTGGTGTTCGGTCAGCACTTGGGCGGCTCTGCGCTGACTGGCGGGGCGGTGGTGGAAGCCTCTGGTGACCCCTTGGCTGGCCAGTTTAGCTTTGACCTGCCTGACTTCCAGCCCCCGGTTGGTACCTATCTGGCCAATGTCACCTACAGCCCGATCGACGGAATCAATTTTGCCACCAACTCTTCAATTGTTCCGGTTACTGTGGGCATGGCTTTGCCTGTCCTGCTAACGGCTCCCACCGCCGCCCCGATAATCTATGGCCAAACCATAGGCGACTCCTCGTTGTCGGGTGGGGTGTTCACCAACGCTGACAGCGGCGCACCCGTTCCCGGCTCCTTTTCCTATATTAACCCCGACCTCAGGCCATACCCTGGAAGGGTGGTCGTCGATGTCCTGTTCACTCCTGCCGACAGCGCGAGCTACCGACAGGTGTCCTTCACTGTGGAATTGGTTGTCGGCCGCCGTCCTCTAACTATCACGGGCGGTTTCCAGACCAAGGTTTATGGCCAGGATGCGGCTCTGGACGGGAGCGAATATTCGGCGGATGGACTTGTGGACAACGATGTGGTCGACTCCTGCACCCTGGCTTGTTCCGGTCTTTCTGCTGTCTCGCCGATAGGTGACTATGCGATAACGCCTTCCAACGCCACGGGGGCTGCGATGAGCTATTACGATTTGTCCTACGTGGCCGGGACGCTCCATGTCACCCCAGCCGCATTAACCCTTACAAATGTCGCTGTGGCGGACAAGGTATATGACGGCCTTACGACCGCGGCGACCAGCGGAGGCACTCTGACAGGCGCTCTCAACGGAGATTCTGTGACGTTCGTGTCAGGCTCAGGCTCCTTCGCCAGTCCTTATATCGGAACATGGCCCGTCACAGCCTATGGTTACACATTGGGAACGAATGATCGTTCCACCAACTATTTCTTGTCCGCCCAGCCGCTCCTGACCAATGCCACCATCACGGTCTCTCCAGTCTCGGTCGTGAGCGGTCTTTATTCAGTTCGGAAACCTTTTGATGGGAGCAATGTCGCCGCTATCCGCACAAACTCAGTGGTCCTCAGCGGGGTGGCATCCACGGATTCCTCCGTCGTTGGCCTCTCCACCAACGGATACATCGCCAATTTTGAGTCCGCTTTTGTCCAAATCGGCCTGAATGTCATCGTCACCAACCTTGCCCTGACCGGGGATTTGGCGACAAATTATGTCTTGATCCAACCGCTGACCTTGGGGGCAGGTGAAATTTATGCTCAACCCCCGACGCTATCTTCGGCACCTACCGCCACCCCTTTGAACTTTGGCGACCAATTCCTTAACTCCACGCTGCTGGGTGGGAGGATGATCAACCCGATAAGCCACTCCGATGTGCCTGGAAGCTTCGCTTTCACGACACCCTCCACACATCCTGCCGCGGGAATCGCCACCGCGGCGGTCACGTTCTATCCAACCGACTTGGTCAACTATCTCCCCGCCTCTCTTTCGTTGTCCGTGACCGTGAATAACAACCTTGTTCTTCCCAGGGTGTCCTCCAAGCCAATCCCCACCGAACTGGTCTATGGTCAGGCGCTTTCAAGCGCATCATTAGTCGGCGGTGCTATGACCAACGCCTACGGCGAGGTGTTGACAGGCAGCTTCGCCTTTGTCTCTCCGGATGTGGTTCCTCTTGCCGGAACGACGAATGTCACCGTTTCCTTTTGGCCCGATGCCTACAACGACTATCTGTCTTTGTCGTTTCAAGTAACTGTCCGAGTGCAGCCCGCTCCGTTGACAATCACCGCTCATTCCACAAGTAAACCCTACGGTCAGGCAATTCCGTTGTCCGGCAGTGAATTCACGGCGGCAGGTCTGGTTCTTTCGGACTCAGTCACCAATGTGAGCCTGTCCAGCGACGGATCCCCTGCGTCGGCGGCCGTTGGTGACTACGCCATCTACCCCTCTACGCCATTCGGCCGTGGTTTGGAAAACTATTCTCTGACCTTGATCCCCGGTAATTTGGCTGTCGTTGCAGCTCCAGTGACTGTAATTAGCGGTCTGTCGGCGGTGACCAAGGTTTATGACGGAAGTCAGACCGCCACAATCCAAAGCAACGGTGTCGTGCTCGGGGGATTGCGAGATGTGGATGCGCAGAAGGTCTTTTTGTCAACGAACGGGTACCTGGCGAGTTTTGACCGCCCGGAGGCGTCTGCAAGCCGGCTGGTTTTAGTGACTAATTTGAGCTTGGCCGGGGACTTGGCAACCAATTACGTCCTAGTCCAACCGATCACTCTGGTTGGTGCCTCCATTCAACCCCAGGTCGTTCGCATCGCCGAGCGACCAACGGTTTCCGGGCTCTCCTATGGGCAGTCTTTCTTCAATTCCTCCATTGTCGGTGGTCGCGTAACCAATGTTTTCGGTCTGGAGGTTCCCGGCAGTTTTGCCTTTGAGACCCCGGATCTCATTCCTTTGGTTGGGAACCCAAATGTCAACCTGGTTTTCACGCCCAGCGACAGCGTGGACTATGTGGCCCTCAGGACACAGACGTCGGTGGGGGTCGCACCGGCACCGTTGACGGTCACAGCCATCTCCACCAACAAGGTCTACGGATACAACATGCTTCCAAGCGGGAGTGAATTCAGCCTGACTGGTCTTTATCCGGGTGATTCGCTAACCAATGTGGTTCTTGATTCCACCGGGTTCAGCAGTCCGGCCTACATCGGCCTCTACGCCATCGTTCCGCGCCTAGCGCAGGGGACTGGCCTGGGCAACTACAACATTTCTTATGTGCCCGCATCTCTTGCGGTCACCCCGGCACCTGTCACCGTTTCCAGTGGATTGACGGGAGTCGACAAGATCTATGACGGGAGCACCACCGCGACGATCAAGAGCAACTCCGTCGCGTTGAGCGGGGTTTTACCGGCGGATTCGGACTCGGTTTTTGTCTCAACAAACGGTTATTCGGCGGAC
The DNA here is from genome assembly GCA_903873415.1 of uncultured Verrucomicrobiota bacterium. Lineage (GTDB taxonomy): Bacteria > Verrucomicrobiota > Verrucomicrobiia > Limisphaerales > CAIQOK01 > CAIQOK01. The sequence continues at coordinate 23,611 of CAIQOK010000113.1, forward strand.
TTCGACCGGCCGGGAGCATCCTCGTCCCGTCTGGTGTCAGTGACTAATCTCACACTCACCGGGGATCTCGCCACCAACTATTTTTTAATCCAACCAGTCGTTCTGCCACCCGCGTCGATCCTGCCCCAGACTCTAGCCTTGGCCTCCATTCCAACCGCGAGTGGATTATCCTACGGCCAGACGTGGGCCGACTCGGTCATCTCCGGGGGATCTGTGACCAACTCGATGGGGTCCGTGGTGGGCGGCAGCTTTAGTTTTGTCTCTCCTGACATGACTCCTGGCGCCGGACTTATCGAAGCCACTGTCGCATTTGATCCATTAGACAGCGCAAATTACAGCCGTCTAACCTTTGGTTTAGTCCTGCCGGTTCAGCAGTCTCCCCTTACGGTCACCGCTAACAGCACCAATAAAGTCTACGGAATTCAATTGAATTTCTTCGGCAATGAATTCTCGGTGACAGGTCTTCGTTCTGGAGACACCCTGACCAATGTCACGCTAACCACAGGCGGCAGCTCGGTGTCATCCGTCGTAGCTCAATATGACATCTTTCCAACCCAAGCTCAGGGAACCGGCCTGCAGAATTACGACATCAATTACGTTTCCGGTTCCCTCACGGTGGTTCCCGCCACCGTCACGGTCGGCTCCGGTTTGGCCGCGCAGATCAAGACCTATGATTCGACAACTGATGCCTTGATCCTGAGCAATTCGGTTGTTTTGGCGGGTGTCTTGGATGCCGACGCCGGCGGCGTCGCTTTGGCGACTAACGGCTATCAGGCCCGTTTCGATCTGCCTGGCGCTTCGCCCAACCGGATTGTTATTGTAACGAATCTCAGCCTCACCGGGACTGCGGCTGCCAATTATACTTTGGCGCAGCCTGTTATTCTTACCGGCGCCGTCATCCTGCCCCGGCCCGTCCTGCTCACTGGATCGCCATCAGCCTCCAGCCTTAACTACGGACAATCGTTCGCCCAGTCCGCGTTGACGGGTGGCTCAGTCACGGACGACTCTGCCAACCCTGTGGCCGGCAGTTTTAGCTTTGTATCCCCGGACACCGTCCCATCTGCGGGGGTCGTTCATGCCCTCGTGGACTTCACTCCGACGGATAGCTTGAATTATTCCTCCTCAAGAACGTCCGTGGACGTTGCGGTTGATCCCAGTCCGTTGTTGATTACGCCCAACAGCACCAACAAGGTTTACGGCCAAACCATTGTTTTTAGGGGCAACGAGTTTAACGTCAGTGGCCTGGTCGGACTGGACACCGTCACCAACATAACGATTCTTAGTTCTGGATCTATTTCCTCCGCAACTGTCGGCAATTACGACGTCCTTGCCTCTGCCGCCCAAGGCGCCGGTTTGGGCAACTATGCCATTACCTATGGCACCGGAACACTCGCCCTAACCCCAGCACCTGTCAGCGTCAGCTCCGGTCTCACCGGCAACCCTAAGGTCTCCGACGGTGATACAACGGCGGGAATCAGCAGCAATTCCGTCGTCCTGTTGGGGGTAATGGAGTCGGATTCCGGCGGGGTCTGGCTGTCCACTAATGGTTATGTCGCCAACTTTGACACGCCATCCTTCTCGCCCAACCATTTTGTCACCGTTACAAATCTCTCCCTGACGGGGTTTGGTGCTACAAACTACTATTTGGTTCAGCCGGTCATCCTTAGAAATATTGAAATAGCTCCCCGCCCTTTGGCCTTGTCCTCGGTGCCCTCAGCCTCGGGAATCACCTATGGCCAGACGCTGTCCTATTCCTCCCTCAGTGGCGGGGTGGTTACAAACGAGATTGGTCAGTCCATAGCCGGGGACTTTAGCTTCACCTCGCCTGATTCGCGGCCTTCCAGTGGAATTGTGCCGGTCGACGTAGTATTCACCCCCGCTGTGTCCGGATCGTTTCTTCCACTCGCTGCCAAGGTGAATGTCGCCGTTGCTCAACTTCCATTGGCTATCAGCGCCACACCCCGCAGCAAGGTCTATGGCCAAGCCTTCACCTCATCCGGAACGGAATTCTCTGCCGGCACTCTTGTGGGTCTGGACACCATCACCCGTGTGAGTTTCAGTAGTTCCGGGGCGGCAGCCACCGCAACTGTCGGAACCTACGACCTGACACCAGGTCTGGCCACAGGCTCCGGTCTTGACAATTATCTCATCTCCTATGTACCGGCAACCCTTACTGTAACTCCAGCGCCGGTTTCCATAACCAGCGGCCTTACGGTTGCCACCAGAGTCTACGACGGTTCCCTCGCCGCCACTCTGCTAACCAACTCATTAGTCTTTACTGGTGTGTTGGATTCCGACACCGGCGGGGTGCTGCTCGTCACCAACGGGTATACCGCGCAACTGGACGGTCCCGGCGCGGCCACGAACCACACCGTCTCCGTAGCCAATCTGAGCCTGACTGGGGGCGCCGCTTCAAACTATTCTTTGCCCCCAACGATTACCCTGACCGGCGCGGTGGTCTTGCCTCAAACCCCAGTCCTCGCATCCATACCGTCGCCCGATTCGCTGTTCTTCGGTCAGGCCCTTTCGGCGGCCGGCCTGGCCAACGGACGCGCGACCAACACTGCAGGGACCACGCTGTCCGGTCAGTTCCAGTTCAACGATCCTGACGCCTTGCCGGACGTGGGAGTCACCAACGTCACGATCCGTTTCATTCCAGGAGATTCGGTCAACTACGCATTGGTTGGAGCCACGGTGTCGGTGACCGTGAACCGCGCGACCCCGGGACTAGTGCAGGCTCCCGCGGCCGGTGCCATTGTCCATGGGCGTTCACTGGCGGCGTCCGCGCTGGTGGGGGGCGGTATGACCAACGGTTTTAGCGGGGCGGCCGTTCCGGGCGTCTTTGCTTTCGCCGCTCCCGGGCAGGTTCCCGCAGCCGGTACCAACAGTGTTTCGGTGGCATTCACCCCGGTGGACTCCGCGCGTTACAACCCGGTCACCCTGCTGGTGCCGGTGCCGGTGAGCCGTCAGACTCCGGGGATCGCCACGATGCCTTCCGCGGGTCCGCTAAGCTACGGGCAGGCGTTCAGCGCCTGTGCCTTGACGGGTGGCGCGGTGACCAATCTGGACGGGGGGAATGTGTCGGGAACCTTTGCCTTCAGTATGCCTTTGGGAATTCCCAACGCCGGTGTCACCAATGTTGAGCTCACGTTCTCGCCCGATGATCTCCCGAACTACACGGTTGTTAGTCGGCTTTCTATTGCCGTCGTGGTGCAGCCCGCCTCACAGACAATCGCCTTCGGCGCTTTGGCTGCCCGGAATCCTGGCGATGCTCCTTTCACGCTGGGGGCTGTTTCAGATTCCGGTTTGGCCATAGACTACGTAAGTTCAGACCCGTCTGTGGCCACTGTGTCGGGTGGGGTGGTGACCATTGTTAAACCCGGCACAACGTCGATCACCGCCAGCCAGGCCGGGAACGGTAACTACTCCGCCGCGACCCCGGTCACCCAGACCCTCACCGTGAACCGCCGCTCTGCGTCCTCTCTTGTGTTGAACGCCGAAGTGAGTCCCAGTGGTTATCAGGACGCGGTGGCCTTCACTGCCACGCTGCCGACCAACGCGACCGGCCAAGTGATCTTTGGCGCCGACCAGGGCCCCATCAGTACCAATGATATCGGTTCGGGCGGCTTGGCAAGCTTCACTCTTGCGACCCTTCCACGTGGCACCAATCTTATCACTGCCACTTACTTCGGAGACAGTAATTATCTGGGCAGCAGCAACACGGTGGTGCAGGTGGTGACAAATCATCCGCCGGTGGCGCGGGGGTTGACGGTGCTGCGCACCGCGGGGCAAACGGTGAAGGTGGCTCTCGGCCAGATGGCCGCACAGTGGACCGATGCGGACGGGGACACACTCACCCTGACTGGGATGGATACCGCGAGCACCAACCAAATAGCGCTGCGGGCGATTGGCTGGATCAATGGTGTCGGGATTGACACCACTGCGTCCACTTTTTCCTACTCTTATATCGGGTATCCGAACGGGTCGATTGTGGAGGATCAATTCAACTACACGTTGAGCGACGGGCATGGCGGCACCGCCGTGGGCACCGTGAGGATTAGCATCGCGCCGCGCTCCCCGTCGGGCTTGGTGGTGGGAGCCAGCGGCAATACTATCGGTTACCATGACGCCGTAACGTTCACCGCTTTGGTCCCGACGAATGCCACCGGTCAGGTCGTTTTCACCAGCGATCAGGGAGTGCTCAGCACCAATACAATCAATCAGGGGATTGCCACCAGCCTCAGCATTACGAACCTACCCCGCGGCACCAACCTCATCACCGCCAGTTATCTCGGGGACGGGAATTATCTGGGCAGCACCAATTCGGTGACCCAGGTGGTGACGAACCATACTCCGTTTGCGGGGGTGGTGACGGTGACGCGGACCGCGGGGCAGACGGTCAAGGTGGCTCTGAGTCAGCTTGCCACCCAGTGGACGGATTCGGACGGGGACACTCTCACCCTGATTGGGATGGATTCAGTGAGCACCAACAATCTCTCCCTTAGAGCGATTAGCTGGGTCAATGGGGTGGGAATCGACTCCACCGCTGCCAATTTCGCCTACTGCTATATAGGGTATCCGAACGGGCCGAATGTGGACGATCAATTCAGCTACCTTTTGAGTGACGGGCACGGCGGGACCGGGGTGGGCAAGGTAATTATCAGGGACCTCAAGTCCGCCACCTCCGTGGCAGGCACTTCCTCATCGAGTCGCTCCGGATTCAGGGATCCCGTTGTTTTCACGGCAAGCCTTCCCGCCTATGCGACCGGGATCGTTGTGTTCTCCACGGCCACCAGTCCGATCGGCACCAACAGCCTGGTGGGTGGCGTGGCGAGCCTCTCGACGACCAATCTGTTGCGCGGAACCAACATCATCAGCATCCAGTATAGCGGCGACGACAATTGCCTCGGCAGCACAAACACCTTGGTTCAAGTGGTCACGAATCATCCACCAGTGGCCGGTGTTTTCACGGTGACGCGGACGGCGGGGCAGTCGGTAAAACTGGTGATGAGCGATCTGGCGGCGCAGTGGGTCGACGCGGATGGGGACATTCTGACGATTACCGGGATGGACGCCACCAGCACGAACCACTTGGTGCTAAGGGCCATCAACTGGACCAGCGGCGTTTCGCTTTCCGCCAGCGCGGCTAATTTCGCTTACTGCTATGTCGGATACCCGAATGGGGCGAATGTGAACGATCAGTTCCAATACACCTTGAGCGACGGCTATGGTGGCACTGCGGTGGGCACGGTGAATGTCGCTGTCTCCAGCAGCCCTATGTTCGGTCAGGTGTCCAGCCTCAATCCGACGGCAGGAAATCCGGATTTGATTTTCCTCGGGCACCCTGGTTATACCTACAGAGTGCAGCGGAGCACCAGTCTGAGTCCGGCGAATTGGGTGTCCATTTGGACAACCAACGCGCCTTCTTCCGGCTTGTTCCAATACACGGATAAATTCGTTGATCTCGGGGGTAACGCCCCTGGAGCCGCGTATTACCGTCTGTCTTGGACTCCTTAATCTGCAATCAATATCTCAGTTCCAACAATAGACAGAGTCAATTATGTGTTTCGTAAAAAACATTAGAATCCAAATTCTCACCTCTGCTATGGTGTTTGCATTCGGCGCGAACATGGCCTTGGCGGATTTCACCTTTAGCGGCTCGGGCGCCATCCCGGACGGCAATCCCGTGGGGCTCTCCTCCATTGGGACGGTCAGTGGCTTGCCCACCTACCCTTACCGGGTGGCGGCGGTGTCGGTGATGTTGGACGTGAGCGGCGTGCCTTCCTACGGCGGGTTCAACGGCGATCTTTACGCGTATTTGGTAGGCCCGGATTCGTCAACGCGGGTGGATCTGATTGGGTCTGCCGCGGGTGATGGTACTTTCAGCAAGGCCGGTTCCGGGATGCAGATTACGCTCAGCGATTCGGCCTCCCAGAGCTATCAAAACGCGGTTCAGACTGGCGGGGCGTTATTTACGGGCACGTATCGTCCCGTTGTGAGCCTTGGTAAATTCATCGGCCTGCCGTCCAACGGGACTTGGCGCTTGTATATCGAGGATCAATCAAAGGGATCAGTTTCGACGTTGAACAGCTGGAGCTTGGCGATCTCGACTGCATCGGTGCCTGAGCCGGACCAAGTTGCGGCGATGGGGTTGTTGGGATTGATGGGGTTGGTGGCGGCGGGGAAGGGAGTGGTCAGAAAGCGGAAGTTAGAAAATGGAAAATAGAAATCGGCCAGGGGGTTTCGGGGTCATAGATTGGGCTTTCTTGACGCTCCGTCTAAGCGGTGTAAACGGGAGCTGCGCATTTCAAGCAAATCCAATTTTTTGCGCGTGTCCTTCGATCTTACCGCTTGGTGCTTGGCTCTTGGCCGCACCGTGACGCGCCTCCGGCGCCTCTGAGGCGGAGCGGGGAGCAGGCAGCGGACCGTAGAAAACGGAGAGGGGCCCGGCTTTTTGTTTTTGCGGCGACCCGGCAGAGTCACAGGAGATCTACCCCGGCATGGCCGCTCTTTGAGCTTTATTTTTCAATTCACCGGGTGTAATCCGTGCTAGGATTCATACCCGTCTTAAGCGGGATCGGAATCAAGTCGTGGAATCGGGGTTGAATTCTCCGGCGGCGTCCCTCAAGATGTGGTGACACATGGGCGCACAATGGAAACAAGCTGGGCGCGAAGCTAACGCGCAGAAGAAGGGCCAGGTCACCGTCAAGCTGGTCCGCGAAATCATGGTCGCAGCCAAGCTGGGCGGCCCGGATCCCGATTTAAACCCCCGTTTGGCCGCCGCTGTTGAGAAAGCCAAAAAGGCCAGTGTTTACCGGGACACCATTGAGCGCGCCATTAAAAAAGGTGCGGGGATCGGGGACGAGAAAATCGAGTATGAACTGGTGGCCTATGAGGGCTTTGCCCCGCATAAAGTGCCGGTGATTGTGGAGTGCCTAACCGACAATCGCAACCGCACCGCCCCTGAAATCCGCAATATCTTTAAGGTCGGCTCTCTTGGTCAGCCGGGCAGTGTTGCGTTCTTTTTCAACCATTCCGGAGTGGTGGAGGCCACCCACAGCGATCTGAATCGCGATGCCGAGGGGGACGCCATTGAGGCCGGAGCGCAGGAGGTGGAAGCCTTGGAAGCGGACGAGATTCCCGAGGGCCAGAAGGGCGCTCGTTTTCTGACGGAGATCAAGGATTTAGACCATGTCACCAAGGCTTTGAAGTTGGCGGGTTGGAATGTGACGGCGGCGGAAATACGCTACCTGGCAAAGAACTTCACCGACTTGGACGAGGCGGCGCACAAGGAAGTTGTTGGTTTTCTCAACGCCTTGGACGACCACGAAGACGTTCACCGGGTCTATGCGGCGATGAAGTGAGCCGGTCTGCCTGTGCCTCGGCCTGTTGTTCACCCCGGTGGATAGCGTGCGGAACAGGGCCGGGGCTTTCATGTTGGGGCTTGGTTTTGTCAGCGTTAGGCGGGCATCGACCAATCCACTTTGTGCCAGACAACCTGAAAACACAGCTTTGTCCAGTGAGGCGGAGGGAGTCGTGCAGGCGCTCCGATTGTTTGGCATTTACCCTTATCGAACTTCTGGTCGTCATCGCCATCATCGCGATCTTGGCTGCCATGCTTTTGCCGGCGTTGGGAAAAGCAAAGGAAAAAGCCAAGCGTGTTTCCTGCCTGAGTAATCTCAAGCAATTGGGGTTCGCAGTGATGCTATACTCCGACGACCAGCAATACTATCCTGCGGGAGTTGATGCGAGCGACTCCGCCTGGATCTGGCCGCCGTTATTGCGCTCAACCATGAGCAAATCTCAATCCACGGAGATTTTCAAATGTCCTTCCGCGCCGGCCCAAGCCCAGTGGGTGCCGGCATTCGGCAGCGGTCTGCCATCCACCTACGGCTATCTTCCAAACGAGAGGCATCTGGTGCCCGGGGGATCCAGCTTCATGAGCTACGGCTACAATGCCTGGGGTTCCACTGTTGGCGAACAGCCCAATCAGGGCCTGGGTGTTTGGACAGTCGGCGTCAACGCGACCAAGCCCGGTTCCGTGGTCAAGCCCACCGATTGCATTGCGCTGGGTGACAGCAACTGGGATGTTGTCAGAAACGGAGACCGGGACTGGAGCGGTTTTATCGGCATGTATGCCGAGCGTCAATACCCCCTGGATTTGCATTCCAAACGCGCCAATATCGTCTTTTGCGATGGCCATGCCCAGTCCCTCAAGCGCGCGTCTTTAGTTTCCCAGCTCAACACAGGTGGCACCGCCACTTGGCCCAATGAGCCGAATCGTCTTTGGAATATTGACAACAAAGTGCATTAGGCAAACGCGGACATTATCATTTTACTGCCTCCACGGAGCCAGTCAGTCCCGGTTGGATCTGCGCCATTCGGAAATAGCTTTCGGCAGTCGGGGTGTTTTTTTGAAATGGAGATTGAGTGTATCCGCCCGGCAGACC